>DATLFZ010000183.1:0-8928 GCA_035540795.1 Beijerinckiaceae bacterium
GGGTCACGGTCCTGGTCTACGGCCGCGTCATCGCCACCGGCACCCCCGAGGAGGTCCGCGCCAACCCCGAGGTCCGCGCCGCCTATCTCGGGGAGGAGGTCTAGTGAAGGACCGGGTGAGCAGGGGAACGAGCGCGCCATGCTGACCGTCACCGGACTCCAGGCCGCCTATGGGGAGAGCCAGGTGCTGTTCGACGTCTCCCTCGCCGTGGGCGCGGGGGAGGTGGTGACCCTGCTCGGCCGCAACGGCATGGGCAAGACCACCACCGTGAGCGCGATCCTCGGCCTGGTGCGCCCGAAGGGCGGCAAGGTCGAGTTCGAGGGCGACGACGTCACCGGACGGCCGCCCTACCGGATCGCCCAGCACGGCATCGGACTCGTTCCGGAGGGCCGCCAGGTCTTCCCCACGCTCACGGTCGAGGAGAACCTCATCGCCACCGCCGCGTCCCGGTTCGGCCCGCCCCGCTGGACCCTCGAGCGGGTCTACGCGCTGTTCCCGCGGCTGACCGAGCGGCGGCGCAACCTCGGCTCGCAGCTCTCGGGCGGCGAGCAGCAGATGCTCGCCATCGGCCGGGCGCTGATGACAAACCCGAAGCTCCTGATCCTCGACGAGGCGACCGAGGGCCTCGCGCCCCTGATCCGGGCCGAGATCTGGAGCTGCCTCGGCCGGCTCAAGGGCGAGCGCCAGGCGATCCTCGTCATCGACAAGAACGTCGACGCCCTCGCCCGCCTCGCCGACCGGCACGTGATCATCGAGAAGGGCCGCGTCGCCTGGACCGGCACCAGCGCCGATCTCGCCGCGGACCCGACCCTCAAGGACCGCTTCCTCCACGTCTGACCGCGGGCTCCTTCCCAGCGCGCCGACGGCGGGTGCGGAAGGCGGCCTTCTCGAGCTCGACGAGAAGCAGGACCGCGACGCCAGCGGCCAGGATCGGTCCCCAGGTCGCGAGCGCGAGCGGCGCCGTCCCGAACAGGAGCTGCAGCGGCGGGGCGTAGGTGAAGAGGAGCTGGAACACCACGATCAGGCCGACGGCGATCAGCACCGGCGGGCTGCCGAACAGGCCCGCCGGCGTCAGCGACGGCGCGAGCAGGAAGCGGGCGCCGAACAGGTAGAAGACCTGGCAGGCGATGAGCGCGTTCACCGCGACGGTGCGCGCCTCGGCGAGTTCCGCCCCGTCCGCGAGCGTCCAGGTGAACAGCCCGAAAGTGGCAACGAGCATCAGGAGCGACACGAACACGACCCGCCAGGCGAGCATGCCCGAGAGGATCGGCTCGTCGGCCGGGCGCGGCGGGCGGCGCATCACGTCCCGCTCCGGGCGCTCGAAGGCGAGCGCCAGCGCGAGGGTGACCGCGGTGACGAGGTTCACCCACAGGATCTGGACCGGCGTGATCGGCAGGACGTGCGCCGCCAGCACGGCGGCGACCACGGTGAGCGCCTGGCCGCCGTTGGTCGGCAGCATGAAGAGGATCGTCTTCTTCAGGTTGTCGTAGACGGTGCGGCCCTCGCGCACGGCCCGGACGATCGAGGCGAAGTTGTCGTCGGCGAGCACCATCTCGGCCGCTTCCTTGGCCGCCTCGGTGCCGTTGATACCCATGGCGATGCCGATGTCGGCGCGCTTCAGCGCCGGGGCGTCGTTGACCCCGTCCCCGGTCATGGCGACGACCTGCCCGTGCGCCTGAAGCGCCTCGACGAGGCGCAGCTTGTGCTCCGGGCTCGTGCGGGCGAAGACGTTGGTGCCGAGCACCTTTTCGGCGAGCTCCGCCTCCGACATCCCGTCGAGGTCGCGGCCGGTCAGGACCTCGGCCGGGCGGCGCAGCCCGAGCTCCGCCGCGATGGCGCTCGCGGTGGCGGCGTGGTCGCCGGTGATCATCTTCACGGCGATTCCGGCGGCGTGGCACTCGCGCACCGCCTCGACCGCCTCCTCGCGGGGCGGGTCGATCAGGCCGAACAGTCCGAGAAGGGTCAGGTCGCCCTCCACGTCCGCGAAGGCGAGGGTGGTCTGTCCCGCCGGCATCGCCTTCGTCGCCACCGCGAGGACCCGCTGGCCGCTCGCGGCGAGGTCGTGGGCGCGGCGGGTCCAGGCGTCCCGGTCGAGGGGGCGCCCGTCGGCCTCGCAGCGGCACATCTCCAGCACCCGCTCCGGCGCGCCCTTGAGGTGGACGGCGCCGCTGCCGGCGTGGTCGTGGTGGAGCGTCGCCATGAAGCGGTGCTCGGCTTCGAAAGGGATCTCGTCCGTGCGCGGGCGAAGGCGCGCCTCCTCGGCCGGGTCGAGCCCCGCCTTCTGCGCCGCGACGAGGAGCGCCCCCTCGGTCGGGTCGCCCTCGACCCGCCAGGCACCGTCCGCCTCCCGGACGACCGCGTCGTTGCACAGGAGCGCGCTGCGCAGGGCCTGCACGAGGACCGGCGCCCCGTCGGGATCGATCTCGGCGCCATCGCGCAGCACCGCCCCGCGCGGCTCGTAACCGATGCCGGCGAGCTCGTAGGCGCCCGCGGCGGTCACCACCGTGCGGGCGGTCAGCTCGTTGCGGGTCAGCGTGCCGGTCTTGTCGGAGCAGATGGTCGAGACCGAACCAAGGGTCTCGACCGCCGGCAGGCGGCGGATGATGGCGCTGCGCTTCGCCATCGCCTGGACGCCCAGTGCGAGGGTGATGGTGACGATCGCCGGCAACCCCTCGGGGATCGCCGCCACCGCGAGCCCGACCGCGGCGAGCAGCATCTCGCTCGCGGGCGAGCCCTGCAGGAAGCCGACGGCGAAGGTCGCGAGCGCGACCGCCACGATGGCGAGGGTGAGCCAGCGGCCGAACACCCCCATCTGGCGCAGGAGCGGCGTCGTCAGGGTGCGCACCTGCGCCAGCATCGTGCTGATGCGGCCGATCTCGGTCGCCGCGCCGGTGGCGACCACGATGCCGGTCGCCTGGCCGTAGGTGACGAGAGTGCCCGAAAACGCCATCCCGGTGCGGTCGCCGAGGGGAGCGTCCGCCGGCACCGGCTCCGGGCTCTTGGTGACCGGCAGCGATTCGCCGGTGAGGGCCGCCTCCTCGACCTGCAGGCCCTTCACCCGCAGGAGCCGCAGGTCGGCCGGCACCTTGTCGCCGGACTGGAGCACCACGACGTCCCCCGGCACGAGCTCTTCGGCCGGGATCACCTGACGGCGCCCCGCCCGGACCGCCGTCGCCTGGAGGGACAGCATGTTGCGCACGGCCTCGATCGCCTGCTCGGCCTTGCCTTCCTGCACGTAGCCGATGGCGGCGTTGACCAGCACCACGCCGACGATCACCGCGGTGTCGATCCAGTGGCCGAGGAACGCGGTCAGAACGCTCGCGAACAGAAGGACGTAGATCAGGACGTTGTGGAACTGCGCGAGGAAGCGCTCGAGCGCGCTGCGGCCCTCCGCTTCCGGCAGCCGGTTCGGCCCGAACCGGGCGAGGCGCGCGGCCGCCTCCGCGGGCGACAGCCCGCACGCGTCGGTGCCGAGCCGCGCCGCGACCGTCTCCGCCGGAACCGCCCAGACCGCGCGATCCCCCTCGCCCACGGGTGCGTCCAAACCGTTCTCCTCTCGGGCGCCCGCCCCCTCCCCCGGACCGAAATTCGCGACGCGCATGTTCGTTCGACGCTCCTGTCCGAGGACCCTGGACCAGGCGCCGGCGGCGCGCCTTGCGCCGCATCAAGCCTTGCGGCCGCGGCGCCGCGGTGCTGTGGTTTTCCGGACCGAAGGAGCGTTCCCATGCCCGAGACGAACCGCCGCTGGCTCCTCGCCCGCTATCCCGAGGGCATCCCCGAGCCCGATTGCTGGCGGCTCGAGGCCGCCCCCGTGCCGCAGCCGGGGCCCGGCCAGATCCTGGTCAAGGCGAAGTGGCTCTCCGTCGACCCCTACATGCGCGGGCGCATGAGCCCGGGCGGCAACTACACCAAGGGGGTCGGGATCGGCGAGGTGATGCAGGGCGGCGGCGTCGGCGAGGTGGTGGCCTCGAACCATCCCGGCTGGAAGCCCGGCGACGTCGCCGAATCGATGGCCTTCGGCTGGCAGGACTACGCGGTGCTGACCCCCGACCGGGGCGGCGCCGGCGGCGTCCACCGGATCGACCCTTCCGCGGCGCCGATCCAGAGCTCCCTCTCCTGGCTCGGCATGCCCGGGCTCACCGCCTATTTCGGCCTTCTGGACGTCGCCCGGCCGCGCCCCGGCGACACGGTGGTGGTGTCGGCCGCCTCCGGCGCCGTCGGGCAGCTCGTCGGCCAGATCGCCAAGCTCGTCGGCTGCCGGGCGGTGGCGATCGCCGGCAGCGAGGAGAAGCTCGCCTGGTGCCGCGAGCTCGGCTTCGACGCCGGCGTCAACCACCGGGGCGGCGACGTGACCGCCGCCGTGAAGGAAGCCTGCCCGGACGGGGTCGACGTGTTCTTCGACAACACCGGCGGGCCGATCCACGACGCGGTCATGCGCAACCTCGCCGTCGGCGCCCGGGTGATCATCTGCGGCCGCATCGCGCTGGCCGACCGCTTCGGCAAGCCGGACATCGGCGAGCGCTTCAACGGCCACCTCATCGTGACCCGGGCCAGCATCCACGGCTTCCTGGTGTTCGACTGGTATCACCGGCGCGACGAGGCGGTGCGGCGCCTCGCCGCCTGGGGCCGGCAGGGCCGGCTCCGCTTCAAGGAGGACGTGCTGGAGGGCATCGAGCGCATGCCCGAGGCCTTCCTGCGCCTCATGGACGGCAGCAACTTCGGCAAGCAGCTCGTGAAGGTCTGAGTCGGGCGCGGGCCGCCCGGCGTCAGTCCCAGCGGAAACCCTGGTTGCGCATGTAGATGTTGCTCACCTTGCACCAGTCGACCTTGAAGTCCTCGGCGCCGTAATCCTGCCAACTGACGCGGAACGGGACGACGCAATCGCCCGCGTTGCTGTGCCAGTTCATGCGGACCGACTGCCCGGGAGCGACTCGTCCGCGCAGCCAGTTCTCGCTCCAGCGGCCGTTCTGGTACGTGTAGAAGCCGTCGATGGTCCAGCCGTCCGACTGGTTGTGCAGCCGGAACGGATAGTCGCTGGCGGCGAGGCTCGGCCCCGAAAGCGCCATCGCGAGCGCGACGGCGACGGCACGAAAGCTGGTCATGGAATCCTCCTGCCCGGCGGCCCACGCCCGGGCGGCGGCGGAAACTCCTCCACGGACAGGCAAGGATCAACATCTACTTTGGTCGACCCCCGTCGCTGCCGCAGGCGGAGGGAGTTCGCGCCCGATCCGCCATTCGTCATCCTCGGCCGGAGCCGAAGGCGGAGTGCCGAGGATGGCAGCCCGCAGAATGCGCCGACACCCGATCCTCGGGCCGCGCCGCCGGCGCGCCCGAGGATGACGGCCGGGGAGCGCCCAAGAGGAATCGCACCGGCACAAGGCCAAGCCTGCCGCGTTGATCCGGACGATGGGCATTCGGACGATGCGGGACGAAGACGACCTCGCGGCGGAGCTCGCCGCGCTCGACGGGGCGCGGCTCGACCTCGACGCGCGCCTGCGGGACGCGGCGGCGCGAAGCCGCTACTGCCCGGACGAGGCGGTGCGCGCCGCGGCGCGGCGGGACGAGGCGGCCCTATTGCGCGAGCTCGACCGCCTCATGACCCGCATCCGGGCCGTGGAGGGACAGATCACGGCCGCCCGCGAAGGACGGCCGTGAGCGCCGGCGCTACTTGCTGACCTTGGCCTCCTCGAACAGCATCTCCTTGGCCCAGTCCTTGGGCGGGTTCTTGAGGCTGCCGACCTTGGCCATGAAGTCGGTGAAGACGCCGAGGTTGAACACCTCCGTCGTGAAGCGCACGCTCGGGTCGTTCATGATGGCGAGGATCTCCTCCTTCGGCGACTTGTCGGCCGAGAGGCGGATGTACATGTCGGCGGCGGCGGACTTGTCCTTGTTGATGATCTCCGTCGCCTCGTCGAGGGCGGCCAGGAAGGCTTTGTAGAGGCGCGGGTTCTCCTTGCGGAACTTGGCCGTGGTGGCGAGCACGTTGAAGGAGGACGGGCCGCCGAGGATCTCGACCGAATCGGTGATCTTGCGGATCTCCGGGTCCTTGAGCTGCCGCGCCTGGAACGGGAAGGAGGAGAAGTTGGCGACCACCTCGCTGCGGCCGCTCAGCATCATCGCGGTCGCGTCCGGATGGGCGAGGGACACCGTGAGCGGATCGAGCTTGGTGTAGGCGTTCTCGCCCCACTCCTTCACCGCCGCCATCTGCAGGAGCAGCGCCTGCATCGACACCTTCACGGCCGGCACGGCGATGCGGTGCTTGTCGGAGAAGTCGCGGATCGACTTGATCGAGGGGTCGCGCACGTTCAGGAACAGCGGCAGGGCGTTGAGGCCGGCGACACCGCGGACGTCGTAGTTGCCCCGCGTCCGCCCCCAGATCGTGGCGAGGCCCGGCACCCCGAGGCTGACGAAGTCGACGTTGCCGGAGATGAGCGCGTCGTTCATCACGTCGCTCGAGCGGAAGGTCGACCATTCCGACTTGACGTTGTCGAGGCCGAGCGCCTTGGCGTGCTTCTCGACGAGCTTCTGGTCCTCCATGATCATGAGCTGGAGATAGCCGAGCCCGTACTGCTTGGCGGCGCGCACCACGTTGGCCTCGGCGAGCGCCGGGCCGGCGAGCGCCACGGCCGCGACGGCGGCGAGCGCGCGAACGATTCTTCTCATGCCTTCCTCCCTGAACCGGCGGGGCTCTCCCGCTCGCGCGGGACTGTAGACCGGGGCGCGCCGGGGAGGCCAGCGCGAAGCGTTCAGGGGCCGATCCGCTCCATGAAGCGCACCCGCTTCGCCCTCACCATGGGCCGGGTCGCCTCGTCGAAGCGGCGGAAATGCGGGGTGCGGGTGTGGGCCTCGAAGGCGGCCCGGTCGTCGTAGATCTCGTACAGATAGATGAGGTGCGGCCGCTCCGGCTCGGTGCAGACGTCGAAGAGCCGGCAGCCGGGCTCGTCGGCCATCGAGCGGCGCGCGTTCTCGAGCATGAGCGGGCGGAACGCGTCCCAGGAGGACGGGTCGATCTCGAACTCCACCACGACGACGTACATGAGGTGCTCCGGTTGCGGGCGCCCATGCATGCACCGCGGGCGCGGCCGGTCAATCCGGAGCGTCAGGTCTTGGAGCGGGTCAGCTTCTTGATGGCGAGGCGGCGGCGGCCGGATTTTTCGGCGATCGCCTCGTCCTGCTCCTCGATGATCGCGAGCGCCGCCTTCTCGCCGTCGGGCCCGGTCAGGGCCGTCGCGGGGACGCGGCGGTTGGAGCTGCGGGAGCCGTCCTCGTAGAGGACGTCGTAGAGCACGAAGCCCTGCACGAGCGGTTTCGATTTCGTACGCTTGGCCATGGCTGTCACGGGCGCCCGCGGGTGGCGGGCGCGGCATCCGGGAAGGAGGAGAGGGTCGGCCGAACGGCCGTCACCCTCACGTGGGGGCTCGGCAGGCGCGTTGCAACGCGTTCAGGCCTGGCAGCGCCGCCGCAGCTCCTCGACGGCGGCGCGGGGCGCCGTCAGGACGGGCCTGTCCACCGCCCGCGACACGGCCTCGTGGGCCCGCGAGGTCGAGAAATGGGCGAGCATGATCGCGTCGCAGTGGGCGAGGCGCGGGGCGGCGGCGGCGAGGAGCCGGTTGTGGGCGCTGGCGTCGCCGAGCTTCAGGGCCGCCATGGCGTCGGCGACGAGCACGGTCTCGATCGTCGCCGGCCCCGCCACCTCCCGGAACTCGGCCTCCATCGAAGCGACGGACGGCCCGAAGGTCGCGAGCATGCCGATGCGGCGCCCCGCGTCGAGCGCGCGGGCGAACATGGCCTCGTTCGGCTTGAGCACCGGGACCGGGGCCTCGCGGGAAAAATCCTCGATCGCCGGGCCGAAGGCCGAGCAGGTGTAGAGCACGCCCTGCGCGCCGGTCGACAGGGCGTAGCGCCCGAGATCGCCGATGCGCCGGTGCAGAGCCGGGGTCAGGTCGGCGTCCTTCGCCCGGTCGGCGCTGAGCCCGTCGTCGAGGATGTTGACGAGCTCGGCCTGCGGCCACAGCTCCGCGAAGGCGGCCCGGATCGGGTCGATGGCGACCGTGACGGCGTGGATGAGCGCGATGCGGGTCATGCTCAGTCGGGCAGGTCGAGGCGCTCGAGCAGGTCGGACAGCTCCCGCGCCCAGCGGCGCTTGTGCGCCCGGTGGATGTCCTGCGCGGTTTGCGGATCGTTGCGGCGCACCGCCTCGACCACCGCCGCGTGGTTCACGTTGGAATAGACGGGCTTCGCCCGCAGAGGCAGCGTGATCAGCCGAAAACGGTGCGCCTTGTCGAGATAGAGCCCGGCGACCTCGGCGAGGTGCTGGTTGCCGCACAATTCGATCAGGAGCGAATGGAACTCGTAATCGGCCTGCGCCCAGGCGTCCGGGTCCTCGCCGGCGAGCGCCGCGTCCATGCGGGCGACGGCGCCTTCGAGCCGCTGGAGCTCGGCGGGCGGCACCTTTCGCGCCGCGAGGCGCTCCGCCGCCTGGATCTCGAGGCACTCGAGCACCTCGTTGATCTCCCGGATCGCCCGCTTCGACAGGGGCCGCACGCGGAAGCCCCGCCGGGGCACGATCTCGAGGAAGCCCTCCTGCTCGAGGCGGACCGCCGCCTCGCGGACGGGGGTGCGGCTCATGCCGAGCATCATCGCCAGCTCCTCCTCCAGGAACTGGGCGCCCGGCGCGAGCTCGTTGCGCACGATCTTGCGCTTCAACTCGCCATAGGCGGTCTCGACCAGGGACCGCCGCTCCGCCTTTTCGGGAACCGCCATGTGAACCGCTCGTCCGTCGCGCCTATGCGTAGCTCGCGCCGGTGCATACGTAAAGCGGGCTTGGCGAGCCCGTGGGGGGCGCCTGCAGCCCCGTGATGCACACCGGCCGCGATGCCGTCCAAGGGCCTCCCCGGCGCGGGCGGCTCCCTCCCCCCGCGCCGGGGA
>DATLFZ010000184.1:0-6099 GCA_035540795.1 Beijerinckiaceae bacterium
GCATCTCTCTCCGCGTCCGCCACAGGGCCCGCGCGGAAAAGGTGTCGTGAGCCCCGGAGAAGTGAGCGGGGGCAGCGGGTCGAGACGGTCGAAAAACAGCCGTGAGGGCACCGTCGGCTCGCGAGCGACCTCTCTCAAGTCGCGACCATCGAGGGGCTTTTCGCCCTCGGGCGCAGGCCCGCGGTTCGCGCCGAAGTCCCTGGTGATGCAGGCAGTCAATGAGAACCGGTGGTCGTGTCCCGGGTGATGATGTAGACGGCCCACTCGTCGTCTTGTTCGAGCATGAGGCTCCGACCAGGCGGATGACGGCGCGGTCGTTCGGGACGATGCCGATCACGTCGGAGCGTCGCTTGATCCCTTCAAGTCGTGCATGGTCGTTGGGGAGCATCGACGAGAAGCCGAACTCGATGGCGCACGGCGCTTGGCAGCAGCGAGGATTTATTCTCGACGCTTCTTTCGCGATATCGAACTGGCCGAATGGTGCCGCTGCGGGGCGCCACGCCTGCTGCACGGTCCTCCAGGAGGGTCCGCCCTTCGTGCGTGTAAATCGAACCTGCCCTAGCGCAGCGGCCAGGGCAGGTCGACGGAAGCTTGCAGGAGACCTCCCGGGAAGATCAGGAGGAGCGCGTTAGCCAGGGCCAGGAGGAAGGCGGTTCCGGCGGCGGTGAGCGCCAGCGTCGCCGGCCAGGAGGTCCGGGCGACGACGCGCAGGAAGGCGAGGAAGAACAGGACAAGGGCGGCGAAGAACCCGACCAGCGCCGTCAGCCCCACGAGGCCGGCGATCCAGGCGACGTAGTACCAGGGTCCGCGATCGTGCGGAGCGCGCGGGCCCGCCTCGCCATCGAAATTGGCCGGCGAGGTCTCGCCCCGCCGCAACTCGGCGAGGACGAGACCCGTCGCGAGGATCCCGGCGGCCGCCACGCCGAGCGGGAACACGCGGCCGAGGAAGGACAGGGACCACACCTCCGCCAGCATCCAGGCGAAGAGCGCCAGCATCGCGGCGGCGAACAAGACCTGCGGCCAGAGCGCTCCCGCCTCCGCTGCCGAGGCCGGCCCTTCCGTGTGGAGCGTGCCCCCCTCGCTCCGGCGGCTGCGGGCGCCGAACCAGGTCGAGAGCAGGATCAGCGCGAAGATGACGAGGACGATCGGCTTCAGGAAGAAGCCCCATCCGTCGAACTGCACCGCCTGGTAGAGGTAGCGCTCGCTCTGAGTCGCGAGCACGAAGCCGATGAGGAAGGCGGGGCGCGACCAGCCGAAGCGGCGCATCAGCAGCCCGAGGATGCCGAGCGCCAGCAGCGCCACCAGGTCCCAAAGGGATCGCGTCGCCTGGAAGGCGGCGAAGGAGATCACCAGGATCATGAAGGGCGCGATCAGCTGGAAGCGGATCGTCGTCAGGCGGGCGATGGCCGGCGACAGGAGGATGCACAGGATCGTGCCCATGACGTTGGCGATCGCGAGCGACCAGACGATCGTGTAGGTCAGGTGGAGGTTGCGTCCGACCATGGCCGGGCCCGGCTGGATGCCGAGCAGGATCATCCCGGCGAGGAAGATCGCCATCGAGCCCGAGCCCGGGATGCCGAACAGGAGGGTCGGCACCAGCGCGCCGCCGTCCTTGGCGTTGTTGGCCGATTCCGGCGCGATCACGCCCCGGATGTCGCCCTTGCCGAACTGCGACTTGTCCTTGGCCGTCTGTACCACGTGGCCGTAGGCGATCCAGTCGATCACGCTGCCGCCGATGCCGGGGATCGCGCCCAGGATGGCGCCGAGCCCGGAGCAGCGCAGGGTGAGGCCGAGGTTGCGCGCGGTGTCCCGCACACCCTGGATCCAGCCTTGCCCGAGCTTCGCCTCCCCGGAGATCGCGCCGCCGCCACGCAGGAGGTCGACGATCTCCGGCACCGCGAACAGGCCGAGGCCGACGATGACGAGGGGCAGCCCGTCCATCAGGTAGAGCGTGCCGAACTCCATCCGGTACTCGCCGGTGGCCGGGGCGGCGCCGACGAGCCCGAGGGCGAGGCCGACCGCGCACGAGGCGAGGCCCTTACCGAGATGGGCCCCGGACAGCACCCCGACCATGGACAGGCCGAAGATCGTCAGCATGAACAGCTCGGCCGAGCCGAAGGCGAGGATGAGCGGGCGCGCGACGAGGACGAACACGGACAAGAGCACCGCGCCGAACAGGCCGCCGATGAACGAGGCGGCGAAGGCGGCGCTGAGGGCGCGGGCCGCCTCGCCGCGCTTCGCGAGCGGGAAGCCGTCGAGCACCGTCGCCTGGGCCGAGGCGGAGCCGGGGATGCCCATCAGCACGGACGAGAAGGTGTCCGAGGTGGGGATCACCGCGACGAGGCCCATCAGCATCGCGAGGGCCGACGTCACGTCCATCCCGTAGATGAAGGGCAGGAGCAGCGACATGCCGGCGATGCCGCCGAGCGCCGGCAGGATGCCGACCACCAGCCCGACCGTGACGCCGAGCAGCATGTAGAGCAGGTGGTTCAGGCTGAGCAGGTTCGCGAGCGCGAGGAGGAGTGCGTTCTCGACCACCGGGGACCCCGCGAGCAGGAGGGCGTGGTCCGGCGTCGTACGCCCGCGGCCGCGGCGCCCGGCGCTGCCCTGCGGACGGGCACGTCTCACCGTATTCCAGAGTAGAAGAAGTCGCAAGGTGAGTTGAGGAAGGTCGGCCTCGCGCTCCGGATCGGCACGTGACTCCCGGCGAAAACCAGCTACTCTGGATTCCCGGCCGCGAGCGAACCGTGATCGATCCTCGTCTGATCTTCGGCGTCCTGCAGGCGCTCCTGCTCGTGCTCATGTTCGGGCAGGCGCCCGCCGTGCCGTCGGGGAGTGACGGCACCATCGGGCTTCCGCCGTCGGAGCACGCCGGCTGGAGCGTCGAGGGCCCGGAGCGGGCCTTCCGGGGCGAGGACGACCGGGTTCGGTTCGAAACCCGCGAGCCGCGACCGGCGAAGCCGGCGGGCCTCGCTCCCGCAAGGGACGTGCTCCCCCCGGACCGCGTCGCCGCCGGCGAGCCGCTCGGGACCGGGGCCGCGCCCGCCGCACCGCCCGAGCGGACCCGCCGGGCGCGAGGGCCACCGCCGGCCTGAAGAGCGCGACCGCCGCGCAGATCCGCTCGGGACCGACCCCGGTCCCGCCGTTTCGCCGAACCTGCGGCTTCCCCCATGCTCTCCCTGGCGCCCAACTCCAAGCGCGGCCGCTCGCCGGCCGACGCGATCCGCCTCGCCGCCCTCGTCCTCGCCGTCGTCATGGGCCTCTACCACATGGCCGTGATCGTCGTCGGACCGCCGGAGGCGATGATCTTCCGCGGAACGCACCTCTTCTTCGCGATCGCGCTGACCTTCCTCCTGTACCGGGCGGGAGGCGGCGGCGGCGGGGCGCCCACGCTTGCCGATTGCGCCCTTCTCGGCGCGGGGCTCGCGCCCCTCGTCTACCTGTTCGTGCGGCACGACTACGTGGTCAACCGCATCTACTACATCGACGATCTGTCCCTCGCCGACATGGGGATGGGGCTGCTCCTCATCGCGGCGGTCATGGAGGCGACGCGCCGGCTCATCGGCTGGGCGCTCCCCCTGACTGCGATCGTGTTCCTGGCCTACGGCCTGATCGCGACCCGCGATCCGGAACGGATCCTCGACCAGCTGTTCATGACCACCGAAGGCATCTTCGGGGCCCCGCTCGGCGTATCGGCGGCCTACGTGATGATCTTCGTGCTGTTCGGCTCGTTCATGGAGCGGACCGGCACCGGGCAGCTGTTCATGGACTTCGCCCTCGGCATCACCGGCCACACGGCCGGGGGTCCGGGAAAAGTGTCCGTCGTGTCGTCGAGCCTTTTCGGCACGATCTCCGGGAGCGCGGTCGCCAACGTGATGGTCGACGGCCCGATCTCGATTCCGCTCATGAAGCGGACGGGCTTCAAGCCGACCTTCGCCGCGGCTGTCGAGGCCGTCGCCTCCACGGGCGGCCAGATCATGCCCCCGATCATGGGAGCGGCGGCCTTCGTTATGGCCGAGATCCTCCAGGTGTCGTACCTGCAGGTGACCATCTGGGCGCTCGTCCCGGCCATCCTCTACTACGTCGCCTGCTTCGCCGCGGTGCATTTCGAGGCCAAGCGCCGCGGCATCCTCGGGGTGCCGCGCAGCGAACTGCCGCGCCTGTCGGAGACCCTGCGCACCCGCGGCCACCTCTTCCTCCCCGTGCTGACCATCCTCGGCGTGATGTACGCCGGCTACTCGGCCCCGCTCGCGGCCCTCGCCGGGACGCTCGCCTGCTTCCCGGTCGCGGCGCTCCGGGCCTCGACCCGCGGCAACGTGACGTTCACGAATGTCGTCGAGGCGGTGATCGACGGCGCCAGGAACACGCTCGCGGTCGCGCTCGCCTGCGCCTGCGCCGGCATCATCATCGGCGTCGTCGCGCTCACCGGGGCGGGCATCGTATTCACGCAGACGGTGATCGGCGTGGCGCAGGACAGCCTCGTCCTCGCCCTGATCCTCACCGGCATCGCGGGAATCGTGCTCGGAATGGGCATGCCGACCACGCCGGCCTACATCGTGATGACGGCGCTGCTGGTGCCCGCGCTCATCAAGCTCGGCGTGATCACGCCGGCGGCGCACATGTTCGCCTTCTACTTCGCCATCCTCTCGGCGATCACGCCCCCGGTGGCGCTCGCCGTCTACGCGGCCGCCGGGCTCGCCAAGGCGGATCTGTGGGGCACCGGCTGGGCCGCCGTGAAGATCGGCGCGGCCGGATTCATCGTGCCCTTCATGTTCGTCTACGAGCCGGCGCTGCTGATGATCGGCGACTGGTCGACCATCGCCTGGAGATTCGGCGCGTCCGTCCTCGGCATCCTGCTCCTCGCGGCCGGTCTGCACGGGTTCCTTCTGCGGCCGGCGGTCGCCTGGGAGCGGCTCGTGCTGATCGGGGCGGCGGTGTGCCTGGTGAAGCCCGGATGGCAGACGGACCTCCTCGGCTTCGCGCTGTTCGCGACGGTCGCTTTCGCCCAGAGATGGTCCCTCGGGCGTGGCGCCGATACGGCGGAACGGCCGCCGAGGGCCGCCGCATGAGCGCGGACGCGACCCATCCCCCGCAGGGCGCCCTGACGAGCTCCCACGCCCCGGCGGACACGACCACGCCGGACCGGGCCCTCGGGCCGATGCGCCGGGCCCTCCGGCTCGCGAGCCTCGCGGCGATCGCCGTGATGCTGGCGATGCCGGGCGTGCAGGTCGTGCTCCGGCAGGTGCTCGGGACGCCGTTCGTCGGGGCCGAGGAGCTGACGCGCTTCATGCTCATCTGCCTCGTCTTCGTCACCTTCCCCTACGTGGTCGCGTCGGGGGCGAACATCCGGCTCGAGGAGGGGCTTCATCTCCTGCCCCACGGTGTGCAGCAGGGGGTTCGAGTGCTGATCGCGGCGAGCTCGACGGCGGTGCTGGCGGTCGCGGCGGCGTCCGTCCTGACGGCCATGTTCAAGAACCTGCAGAACGCGACGCCGACCCTCGGCATCCCGTACTACGTGTTCTTCTCCGCCGCCTTCGTCGGGTTCGCCGCCGCGGGAGCCGAATGCGCGCTCCAGCTCTGGAAGGCGCTCGCCGGCCGCCCGCTCTACGTGACGTTCGCGGACGAGGCGCCGCCGGACGATCTCGCGGCGCTCGAGGCCGCTCTCACGGCCGAGGCCGGGCGCGGAGCCCGGGAGCCGCGCCCGTGACGATCCTGCTGCTCGGGGCCTTCACGGCCTTCTTCCTCCTCGGCTGGCCGGTGGTGTTCGCCGTGATGATCCCGGCCGTCCTCTACCTCCTTTGGAGCGGCTTTCCCCTCGAGTTCATCGGCCAGCGCATGGCTTACGCGCTGGACAGCTTCCCCCTCGTGGCGGTCCCGATCTTCATCTTCGTCGGAAACCTCATGAACCAGTCGGGGATCACCGAGGTGATCTACCGGTTCGCGACGACCCTCGTCGCGCGGGTGCACGGCGGTCTCGCCCAGGTCAACATCGTGGGCAGCCTGATCTTCTCGGGGATGAGCGGCGCGGCGCTCGCCGACATCGGCGGGCTCGGCCGGATCGAGGTCAAGGCCATGACCTCGCACGGGTTCAAGCCGGAA
>DATLFZ010000185.1:0-13758 GCA_035540795.1 Beijerinckiaceae bacterium
ACAGGGCGAGGGCGAGGACGTAGAGGCCGAAGGCGAGGTCGCGCAGGCCGATGGCGACGAGGTACCACCGCCCGGGCCAGTCCGGCGCCGCGATGCCGAAGATCGCCGCCCCGGCGGTCGGCCGGGCGATGAAGAGGAGGCCGAGGAGGACGAGACCGATCGCCGGCGCGAGCACGATCCAGGTGCTCGGGCGCCGCAGGGCCAGGCGCGCCTCGGCCGGGATCACCCGCGGCCCCGCAGCAGCGCGCCGAGGAGGGCGAAGCCGTAGAACCACATGAGGATCGAGCCGAACACCTTGTCGAGGGCCGGATCGAGGGCGGGGAAGAACACGGCGAAGTGCGACGCCACCGCGGCGAGGACGAGGAGCCCCGGCACCGCGACGAGCGCCATGGCGCGGACCGCCTGGGCCCGCGGCGCGCCGGCGAGGGCGGGGGCGACGAGCCCGAGCCCGAGGCCGAGCGCCGCGCCGACGGCGAAGTTCAGCTGGAAGGCGCGCCGTCCCTCGACGAAGAAGAGCGGCCCCGCGACGCGGAAGAGCGCGAAGATCGCCGTCGCGAGGACGAGGCCGGCGAGGACCGCGCGCAGGGTCGTCACGCGTTGCCCCGGCCGACGAGCCCCCTCGCCACGATCAGCCGCATGATCTCGTTGGTGCCTTCGAGGATCTGGTGGACGCGCAGGTCCCGGACGATCTTCTCGATGCCGTAATCGGCGAGGTAGCCGTAGCCGCCGTGCAGCTGCAGGGCCTTGTTGGCGACCTCGAAACCCGTGTCCGTGGCGACCCGCTTCGCCATGGCGCAGAGCTTCGTCGCTTCGAGGTCCTGCGCGTCGAGGGCGGCGGCGGCGCGCCACAGGAAGGTGCGCGCCGCCTCGAGCTCGGTCGCCATGTCGGCGAGGGTGAACTGCAGCGCCTGGAAATCCTGCAGCCGCTGCCCGAACGCCTTGCGGTCCCGCATGTAGGCGAGCGCCTTGTCGAGAGCGGCCTGCGCCCCGCCGAGGGAGCAGGCGCCGATGTTGAGGCGGCCCCCGTCGAGCCCCGCCATGGCGATCTTGTAGCCGATCCCCTCCGGGCCGAGGCGGTTCTCGACCGGCACCCGGGCGTCGTCGAAGATCACGGCGCGGGTCGGCTGGGCGTTCCAGCCCATCTTGGCCTCCTCCGCCCCGAAGGACAGGCCGGCGGTCCCCTTCTCGACCACCAGGGTGGAGATGCCGGCCGCGCCCCCCTCCCCCGTCCGCACCATGGTGACGTAGAGGTCCGAGACGCCGGCGCCGGAGATGAACTGCTTCTGGCCGCTGACCCGGTAATGATCGCCGTCGCGCACCGCCCGGGTCTTCAGCGCCGCGGCGTCGGACCCGGCTCCCGGCTCGGTCAGGCAGTAGCTCGCCAGGTGATCCATCGCGCACAGCTTCGGCAGCCAGCGGCGGCGCTGATCGTCCGAGCCGTAGCGGTCGATCATCCAGGCGGCCATGTTGTGGATCGAGATGTAGGCCGAGATGGTCGGGCAGCCGCCGGCGAGCGCCTCGAAGATCAGCGCCGCGTCGAGCCGCGTCAGGCCGGACCCGCCGACGTCGTCGCGGATGTAGACCCCGGCCATGCCCAGCGCCGCCGCCTCCCGCAGCACGTCGACCGGAAAATGCATGTCCCGGTCCCACTCGACCGCCTTCGGCGCGAGCTTCTCCCGCGCGAACGCCGCCGCCATGTCGCGGAGGGCGATGTGGTCGTCGGTGAGGGCGAAAGGGTTCATGCGGCGCGCCAGTCGGCGAGGTGGACGACCAAGCGCTCGTCCGGGGTGCCGGCGAGCTTGCGTGCGAGCCGCCGGTCGGCGGTCAACAGCGGCGCGCCCTCCTGCCGTGCCGCCTCGAGATAGATCAGGTCATAGACCGGATGGTCGAGCGCGGCCGCGGATGCCAAGGCCGACGGCACGAGGCTTTCCAGATCGAGAAGCTGGTGGAAATAGCGCGGCAAGGCGGCGAGGCGCTGTTGTGCCGCGCCGACGGGCAGCGTCTTGGCCCGAACCTTCTTCCACAAAGCGTTGGCGACTTCGACGATGATGAGCCTTGGCGCGAGGAGCCGCGTTCTGCTGGCCGCCAGTTCCACCGCCTGCTCGGACCCCTCTTCGGGGAAGAACCACTTCAATGCGACGCTGGCGTCGACCACGTAGTCCGTTCTCACTCGAGACCTTCTCGAATCTCATCGAGAGTGAGGGAGGGTACGACCTCCTTGAACTGAGATCGAAAGTGCCGCGAGACCGCGACCCGCTCCTCGGGCGTGAAGGGCTTGTTCGCCTCGATCAGGTTGCGCAGTTCCTGCTCGAGGGAGATGCCCTTGACCCGGGCCTTGAGCCTGTAGGTCTCGATCGTGTCGTCGTCGAGGTCGCGGACGAGAACCTCTCCCATCGCCGTCTCCCGCCATGAGAAAAGATAGCCCGCACGCCGGACGCCGTCCAGGAAGGGCGGGCCCGGCCGGCGCCGCCGATCAGGACAGCGCTTCGGCCCGGGGAGCCTCCCGCTGGGCGATGTTCTTCTTCACCGCCTCCTGGATCTTCTCGAAGGCGCGCACCTCGATCTGGCGCACCCGCTCGCGGGAGACGCCGAACTCGGTCGACAGCTCCTCGAGGGTGATCGGATCCTCGGCGAGGCGGCGCGCCTCGAAGATGCGCCGCTCGCGCGGGTTCAGCACGCCGAGCGCGTCGCGCAGGGCCGAGAGGCGGTTCTTCGTCTCCTGTTCGGCCGCGAGCACGGATTCCTGGCTCGCGCTGTCGTCCACGAGCCAGTCCTGCCACTCGCCCTCCCCCTCCTCGCGCAGGGGCGCGTTGAGGGAGACGTCGCCGCCGAGGCGCCGGTTCATCTCGACCACGTCCTGCTCGGTCACGCCGAGCTTGGTCGCGATCTGCTTGACCTGGTCGGGGCGCAGGTCCCCCTCCTCCAGGGCGGAAATCCGGCCCTTGGCCTTGCGCAGGTTGAAGAACAGCTTCTTCTGGTTCGCGGTGGTGCCCATCTTCACCAGCGACCACGAGCGCAGGATGTATTCCTGGATGGCGGCCTTGATCCACCACATGGCGTAGGTGGCGAGGCGGAAGCCCTTGTCCGGGTCGAAGCGCTTGATGGCCTGCATCAGGCCGACATTGCCCTCCGACACGACCTCGCCGATCGGCAGGCCGTAGCCGCGATAGCCCATGGCGATCTTGGCGACGAGACGCAGGTGCGAGGTGACGAGCCGGTGCGCGGCCTCGCGGTCGCCATGCTCGCGCCAACGCTTGGCGAGCATGTACTCCTCGCTGGGCTCCAGCATCGGAAACTTGCGGATCTCGTCGAGATACCGCGAGAGGCCCCCCTCGCCGGCGAGCACAGGTAGCGCGGCAGACGCCATTCTTCTTCCTCCTTCGGCCCCCCCGTCCGAGGCGAGCCCGGAAACGGCCTCCTCTTGGACGACCGCGGACGCGCCTTATATAGGCGGCGAGCTTGGCCGAACAGTGGCGACGGGCGGGACGGACAGGTCCAACGCGCGGGGACGGATTCGGTCCGTGCGTGGCCGCACCGAGCGCACGCGGCAGGTTGACGCAGCCCCTAGCGCGCGCGACGGAGGACCTCCAACAGCCGCGCGAAATCCGCCGGCGGGGGGCGATCGAAACGCATGACCTCTCCGGTTCTCGGATGCGCGAAGGCGAGCACGGCCGCGTGCAGGGCCTGCCGGCCGAGCGCCGCGAGGGCGTCGCGCGCATCCGGCCCGAGCCGCGCGGCCTTGGTCTTGAAGCCGGATCCGTAGAGAGCGTCGCCGAGCAGCGGGTGCCCGCGATGGGCGAGGTGGACCCGGATCTGGTGCGTGCGCCCGGTCTCGAGGCGGCAGCGGACGAGGCTCGCCTCGGAAAAGACCTCCTCGACGGCGTAGTGGGTGATCGCCTCCCGGCCCCGGTCGGCGGCGACGACCGCCATCTTCTCCCGGTTCTGGTTCGAGCGGCCGAGCGCGCCAGCGATGGTGCCGCGGCGCGGCTCCGGCACCCCCCAGACGAGGGCGAGGTATTCGCGCTCGAGGGGCCCGGTGCGGCCGTGGTCGGCGAACTGCGCCGACAGCGCCTGATGCGCGCGGTCGTTCTTGGCGACGACGAGGAGGCCGCTCGTGTCCTTGTCGAGGCGGTGGACGATGCCCGGCCGCCGCACCCCGCCGATCCCCGACAGGCTCTCCCCGCAATGGGCGATCAGCGCGTTCACGAGGGTCCCCGTCTCGTTGCCGGCGGCCGGATGCACGACGAGGCCCGCCGGCTTGTCGAGGACGATCACGTCCTCGTCCTCGTGCACCACGTCGAGGGCGATGGCCTCGCCGGCGGGCTCGGCGGGGGCCGGCGGCGGCACGTCGAGGGACACCCGGGCCCCGGCGGCGAGCTTCGCCGCGGGGTCGGCCACGACCGCCCCGTCGACGCGGGCGCGCCCGTCCCGGATCAGCGCCTGGACCCGGCTGCGCGACAGGTCCGGCAGGGCGCGCGCCGCCGCCCGGTCGAGCCGATCGGATTCGGTCGCTTCGAAGCTGCGCTGGTCCAAGGCGTCTCGCCGGTTGAAGCCGCGGGGCGGCCTCGTTATATGACCCTTCGCCGCCGCAAAAGCTCCCTTCGTCTAGCGGTCTAGGACGTCGCCCTCTCACGGCGAAAACAGGGGTTCGAGTCCCCTAGGGAGCGCCATCGGCCCGCGGCCGCTTCCATCACATCGCAGCTCGCGCCCGCCGCTTCTCACGCGCGGCGTTCGAGGCGCTCCTCGGCGGGGGCGTCCGCCTCGCGCATGCGCTCGGCGTAGGCGCGCAGGCGCTGCGCGGCCTCCTCGGCCACGATCCGCACGGGCTCCCCGGTCTCGTCCGGGACCTGGTGCACGACCTCCCGGGAGGCGGGGTCGACGGCGAGGTGGCGTTCGATCACGGCGCGCAGGGCCGCCTGGGCCCGGGCGCGGCGACGGGATTCGTCGTCGTCTCCGACCGGCGCGATGCGCTCCACCGGCGCGACCGCGAGGCCCGCCGGACCGGTCCGGGCTCCCGCCTCGGGAGCCTGCGCCCGCGCCGACCTCGTCGCCGCTGGCGGTATGCCGCCGATCGCCATGGCGGACCTCCACACCGGCGCAGCCAAGGGCTGCCATCCGGCAT
Source organism: Beijerinckiaceae bacterium (assembly GCA_035540795.1). Lineage (GTDB taxonomy): Bacteria > Pseudomonadota > Alphaproteobacteria > Rhizobiales > Beijerinckiaceae > JAJKJG01. Next base: position 5,123 of record DATLFZ010000185.1, read on the forward strand.
GGTCTAGACCGGCGGACCTAAACGGCGGGTTTCAAGAGATGGTTAAGCCGGCGGCCGGCCGGGGGAGTCGAAACGGCACACCGTCACAGGTTCTTCGCCACCACGAGGGGGGTCGCCCGGGGAAGCCGCGGCGCCGGCGCGCCGCCCGGGGCGTAGCCCTGCGGGCGGGCGACCCGGTCGACCTCGGTCGAGACGTCGCGGATCAGGCCCTCCGAGACCGCCCGGGCCGTCGCGAGCACGGTCTGGTTCGCCGCGACCGTCTCGGCGAAGCGGGCATGCGCGGCCCGCAGCCGGGCGAGCGCCTCGGGCGCGAAGCGGGCGAGGGCGACGGCGTTGGCCTTGACCTCCTCGAGGCCGCGGGCATAGGCGCCGGCGAGCTCGGCCTTGCGGGCCTGGGTCGAAAGACCCTCCCGCAGGCGGCCCTCGCGCAGATGCCCGGTCTCGGCTTCGAGCACCCCGGCGAGCTCGTCCATGGCGGCGAGGATGCCGCCGATCAGGCGCTCGGCGTCGGGGCGGGAAAGGACGCGTTCAGGCACGGGAGACCTCCTGGAGGCGCAGCATCTCGCGGTGGACCTGCTCGGCGATGCCGACGCCGCCGCCGCGCACGATCGCGCCGGCGTATTCCTTGACGAGGAGCGAGCGGTAGACGCCGCCCCCCGGACCGTTGTCGCCGAGCGGCCCTTCGCCGTCGGAGGCGAAGACGCGCTCGAGGGTCTGTTCGAGGAACATCGTCTCGAAGTCCCGCGCCGCCTGGCGCAGCCGGTCGGGGGCCGGCCGGCCCGGCAGGGGGATCGCGGTCGCGGCGCTCGTTGCCCCCATCACATCACCTCGATCTCGGCCTGGAGCGCGCCGGAGGCCTTGATGGCCTGCAGGATGGCGATGAGGTCCCGGGGGCCGATGCCGAGCGCGTTGAGCCCGTCGACGAGCTCGCGCAGGGTCACCCCCTCCCGCACGACCGCGAGGCGGCTCGCGTCGCCGGTGTCGACCCGCACGCCGGTGCGCGGCACCACCGTGGTGCGGCCCTCCGAGAGGGGCGCCGGCTGGCTCACCTGCGCCTGTTCGGAGATCGTCACGGTGAGGTTGCCCTGCGCCACCGCCACCGTGGAGACGCGCACGTCCTTGCCCATGACGATGATGCCCGAGCGCTCGTCGATGACGATGCGGGCGCTCTGGTCGGGCTCGACCCGCAGCTGCTCGATCTCGGTCAGCAGGCGGATCATGTTGCCCTTGTACTTCGGCGGGATCTGGATCTGGACCGTCGAGGGGTCGGTCGGCTCGGCGGTGTCCGCGCCCATGAAGTCGTTGATCGCCGCGGCGAGGCGTTTCGCGGTGGTGAAGTCCGGGTTGCGCAAAGCGAGGCGCAGCGCCTTCTGGGTGCCGAGCTTGAACTCGACCTCGCGCTCGATCAGCGCCCCGCTCGAGATGCGCCCGACGGTGGGCACGCCGCGGGTGATCTTGGCGGCGTCCCCCTCCGCCGCGAAACCGGCGACGGCGACCGAGCCCTGCGCCACCGCGTAGACCTCCCCGTCGGCGCCGAGGAGCGGCGTCACGAGGAGCGTGCCGCCCTGCAGGGACTTGGCGTCGCCGAGCGCCGAGACGGTGACGTCGAGCCGGGTGCCCTGCGTCGCGAAGGCGGGCAGGTTCGCCGTCACCATCACGGCCGCCACGTTGACCGTGCGCAGGGTGGCGCCGCGGGTGTTGACGCCGAGGCGCTCGAGCATCGCCTGCAGGGACTGGCGGGTGAAGGGCGCGTTGTTGAGGGTGTCGCCGGTGCCGTTGAGGCCGACCACGAGGCCGTAGCCGACGAGCTGGTTCTGGCGCACGCCCTCGACCTGGGCGAGGTCCTTGATGCGCGACATGGCGGAAGCCGGCGCGGCGGCGAGCGCGACGGAAAGGGCGAGGGCGAGGCGGCGAAGGAACGGGCGCATCCGAGGTCCGACGGGGGAGGACGATCGCTCCGATGCGAAGGCCGTGCCAGCCCCGGCGGGCCGCCAATCCCTTGAGCGCGCGGGCCGAATTCCGCCGCGGACGGCCCGGGGCCGGCCGGCCGTACGGCCCGGTTCTGCCGGTCCCGGCAAGTTTTGCCGCCCCGTTTACGGGCGGTTAACCATGCCGGGCGAAGGTCCGCCGAAAGCGAGCCCGAGATGCGGATCGATCCCAACTCACCCGTCCGGCCGGCCGCGGCTCCGACCCGGCGCGCCTCGGGCGGGGCCTTCGCCCTCGCCGAACCGGAGGCCGAGCGCACGCGGGCCCCGGCCGCCGCCGTGCCCGCGGTCAGCCTCGACGCCGTCCTCGCCCTCCAGGAGGACGACGGGGAGCGCCGCCGCCGCGGCGCCCGGCGCGGCCATGCGCTCCTCGACGATCTCGACCGGCTGAAGGCGGCGCTGCTCGCCGGCCGCGTGCCCGGCGCGGATCTGCGGCGTCTCGCGGGGCGGCTCGCCGAGCGCCCCGAGACGAGCGGCGACCCGCGCCTCGACGACCTCCTGGCGCACATCGAATTGAGGGCGAGGGTCGAACTCGCCAAGCTCGGCAGCGCGTGAACCGGCGTCGTCCCGCAGGCGGTCGGGCGCGCCGAAGCTGTGGAGAACCGGTCGCCCCGCGGGCGATTCCATCGCAGTTCGATGACGTTCATTCGCGTTGTGGGGTCGCGAATTCTCGACTATAGGCACGCCCGCAAACCCCGCGTGACGAGGGGATGCGAGGAAACGGGCCACGAATCAAAACAGTCCGAGGGGCAGATGGCGGCCATCAAGTTGAATATCGACGAGTGCTACCGACCGACCGAAGACGAGCCCTTCATGAACGAGCGCCAGCGGGAGTACTTCCGCCGCAAGCTCATGAGCTGGAAGAACGAGATCCTCCGCGAGGCACAGCACACCCTCGTGGCCCTGCAGCGGGAGAACGAGAACCATCCGGACCTCGCCGACCGCGCCTCCTCCGAGACCGACCGCGCCATCGAGCTGCGCGCCCGCGACCGGCAGCGCAAGCTGATCGCCAAGATCGACGCCGCGCTCTCCCGGATCGAGGAAGGCACCTACGGCTTCTGCGAGGAGACCGGCGAGCCGATCTCGCTGCGCCGCCTCGAGGCGCGTCCGATCGCCACCCTGTCCCTCGAGGCGCAGGAGCGACACGAGCGCAACGAGCGCGTCTACCGCGACGACTGATCCGGGGCCCCTGCGCGGGGCCTTTTTCGTGCCGGGTCGAGCCGCGCCAGCGCCTCGGCGTGGAGCCGTCCGCTCGCCTCGCCGAAGCAGCAGAAGACGACCTCGGCGAGGGGCAACGGCAGGCGCTCCGCGACGCTGCCGACGGCGATCCCCGCCGCCCGCTCGGCCGGGAAGCCGAAGGCGCCGGTCGAGATCGCCGGGAAGGCGATGCTCGCGAGACCGTGCTCCACGGCGAGGTCGAGGGCGGCCCGGTAGCATCCGGCGAGCAGGTCGTCCTCGCCCGCCGCGCCGCCCCGCCAGACCGGTCCGACCGCATGGACAACGTGCCGCGCCGGCAGCCGGTAGCCGCGGGTGATCCTGGCCTCGCCCGTGCGGCAGCCCCCGAGCGTGCGGCATTCGGCGAGGAGCTCGGGCCCGGCGGCGCGATGGATCGCCCCGTCGACGCCCCCTCCCCCGAGCAGCGATTCGTTGGCCGCGTTCACGATCGCGTCGACGGACAGGCGGGTGATGTCGCCGAGGACGACCCGCAGCGCGACGCCCTCGATCTCCCGGACGGCAACGACTTGCATCGGGCGAGAATACGCGATCACGGCGCGCTGCGCGACGCCGCGCGGCTGGCCCCGGCAAAGGCGCGGGTCGCCCCCTTCCGTCGCGCGATCCTGGGGTCGCGGTCCGCGCGCCCGAGGACGACGGCAGGAGGGGCGCTGCGCTTGGCCCTAACGCATCGCGGCGCGCAGCTCGCTGCGGAACTCGTCGATGAGGACGAGGCGGCCCTTGCGTTCCGCGTGCCAGTAGGTCCAGCCGTTGCAGGCGGGCAGCCCTTGCGCGAGGGCGCCGATCTTGTGGATCGAGCCGACGGCCGGGCCCAGCGCCAGCGTGCCGTCCGCCCGCACGAGCGCCTTGGCGCGGCGGCGCGCGTCGACGAGGCTCTCCCCCGGCGCCACGTGCCCGCCCTCGACGAGGGCCAGGAAGGGCACCCGGGGCTCGGCACGCTTCTCGGCGGACGCGGCGACCGCCTCGCGGGGGAGGGGCTCCACCGCGGCGATGCGCGCGCGGGCGGCCCTGGCGTAGGCTTCGTCCCGTTCGATGCCGATGAAGCGGCGGCCGAGGCGCCTGGCGACGGCACCGGTGGTGCCCGTGCCGAAGAAGGGATCGAGGACCACGTCGCCGGGTCCGGAGGCCGCGAGCAGCACCCGGGCGAGGAGCGCCTCGGGCTTCTGGGTCGGATGGAGCTTGCGGCCGGCGGAATCCTTGAGCCGCTCCTCGCCCGTGCACAGGGGGAAGAACCAGTCGGACCGCATCTGGACGTCGTCGTTGCCGGCCTTCAGCGCCTCGTAGTGGAAGGCGTAGCCCTTCGCGTCCGGCCCCTTCGCGGCCCAGATCAGCGTCTCGTGGGCGTTGGTGAAGCGCTTGCCGCGGAAGTTCGGCATCGGGTTGGCCTTGCGCCACACGATGTCGTTGAGGATCCAGAAGCCGAGGTCCTGGAGCGTGGTCCCGACCCGAAAGATGTTGTGGTACGAGCCGATCACCCACAGGGTGCCGGACTTCTTCAGCACCCGTCGGCAGGCCAAGAGCCAGGCCCGGGTGAAGGCATCGTAGTCGGAAAAGCTCGCGAACTTGTCCCAGTCGTCGTCGACCGCGTCGACGAGGCTCGCATCGGGCCGATGCAGGACATTTTCGAGCTGGAGATTGTAGGGGGGATCGGCGAAGACGAGGTCGACGCTCTCCGGAGGCAGCCGCTCGAGGGCCGCCACGCAGTCCCCGACGAGGACCTGGTCGAGAGGAAGCGTCCCCATCCGGGGCGCCGGCGCGGCCTGCCCGGTACGCGAGACCTGAATCCGGGCGGCGGCGCCGGCGACACCGGTACGCGAGGTACCCATGGGCGATCACCGGTTACGCAACTGACGCTCCGGAGGATGGCCGGGCAGGGTAAAGGGCGGGTTGCGGGAGGCGCTCGATTGCGTCCCGAATTGGGGCTGCAATTTTTGCCGAGTGCCGGCGCGGCCGCCCGGATCCCGATCGCTGCGCGGTCGCCTTCAGGCTCCCTTCACGCTGCGGCCCGGCGGGAGCTTCTCGGAATCTCCGGAGTGATGCACCGGCGCAACGGCGCCGGTCTCAACAATTGTTAAGATCGGTTTCAGGCTTCGGATACGGAGCCCGGGATAGGATTTCCGCTTCGATGCGTGTGGGCCGGCAGGCCTGATCACCCTCGACCGGCCCTGGACATGGGCTCGTCCCCATGCGTCGAACGCCCCGCCGGTGAGGAGCCGGCGGGGCTTCCCTTTTCCGGGGGGTGTGCGTGACACACGTCGAGCGGCGAGCCGTTCTGGCGGACCGGACGTGCTGGCCCCGACGCGGCCGCCTCGCGAGAGCGTTTCGCAGTCTGCGGTTGAGTTCTGGCACAGTGGCCAGAAGACATCGATGCGGACGAGCTCGCGATTGCTCCGTCGGACGTTGCGGATCTACCCTGCTCCTTTATGCTCCCGACAGGCTCACGACAGCGGAGCGTCCATGTACAGCCGCCGCGATTTCCTTCGCTTGGTGGGCGCAAGTCCGCTCGTTCAACCTCTCGCCGCGTTCGCGTAGGACGCTCGGCGAGTATCGCGGATCGGCATCCTCCTGTTCAACGCGCCGCAGGTCGACGGGGTGCAGTCCTTGACCGAGGCGCTACACGGCCTGGGCTACATCGAGGGAAAGACAATCGCCATCGACTATCGTTTTGCGGAGGGGAAGGCGGAGCGGCTTCCCGGCCTCGCTGCTGAGCTCGTTGCGCTCAAGCCCGACCTGATCTTCGCCTTCGGGGGCGACGTGGCCCCGCACGTCAAGAACGCGACGAACTCCATTCCACTCGTGGCGCTGGTCAGCAACGATCCGGTCCAGAGCGGGCTCGTGGCGAGCTTCGGCAAGCCGGGGGGAAACGTCACCGGCATGACGCTCGTCTACGACGAGCTGGCCGGCAAGGTGTTCGAGCTCCTCATGGAAGCGCTTCCCAAGCTCGAGCGCGTCGCGGTCCTCTGGAACCCGGATCACGCGGATCCGGAATTTCGCGAGACGAGCCGGGCCGCCCAGGCCCATGGGGTCGCGATCCAGTCTCTCGAAGTCCGCCGACCGGAGGATTTCGACCGCGCGTTCGAAGCGGCGGTCCGCGATCGGGCGGAAGCCGTCATCGTGGTCCCGAGCCGCGTGCTCCTTCAGCAACGACGAAGAATCCTCCAGTTCTCTGCAAACCAACGCATTCCGATGGCGGCGAGCTGGGGAAACTGGGCGCAGGACGGCCTGCTGCTCACCTTTGGCCCCAATCCGACCGTCGCCGGGGGGCTGATGGCGGACTACGCGGACCGCATCCTGAAGGGCGCCCGCCCGGGCGACCTGCCCGTCGCGCGCCCGACGCGGTTCGAGCTCGTGCTCAATCTCCGGACGGCGAAGGCGCTCGGGGTGTCCGTCGCCCCTTCCCTGCTCGCCCGGGCCGACGAGGTCATCGAATAGGCTGGACGGGAGCGGGAGCCAGGCCACGACCGCGGCTCCCCGACAGCGGCTGTTTCTCCTTCACCCCCGCGCCCGCTCGACCTCCCGCGCCCGGCCGTTGGTGCGCATGAATTCGGCGAGCGCCGGCCGGCGCTCGAGCTGGCGGCCGTAATGGCGGCCGAGCGCGGCGGCGAGGCGGCCGCCGCGGCCGAGCAGGTCGTCGGCGAAGTCGATCATCACCGAGTTGGGCCAGGCCTGCGGCCGGATGGCGAGGAGGCGCTCGAACAGGCGGTCCTCGTCCTCGTCCGGATGGACCTGCGCCAGCAGCATGGTCATCGCCGCCGTCGAGCGGGACACGCCCGCGTGGCAATGGACCAGAAGATGCCCGTCGGTGCGCCCCTTCGCCTCCGCGGCGAGCGAGCGGCCGAAATCGAGGATCTCCGCCACGTGGCCCCGCTCCGGCATCGCCATACCCGGGTAGGGATCGATGATGTCGTGGAAGCGCAGCACCGTGCGCCGGTGCGGCCGATAGCCGGCGAAGGCCTGCGGATCCGGCCAGTGCGGGTCGATGATCGACAGGACGTGGGTGACGCCGCGCTCGCCGTGGGATTCGAGCTCCTCGAGGCCGCAGATCGTCAAAAGGGAGATCGAGACCGGTTCCATGGGCTTCCTCGGCTGGTCGGGCGGACAAGGCGGCGGTCCCGACGGGGTTCCCGGCATAGATGATCCCGAGCCGCTGCCGCGCCACGCGGCCCGCGGTCGCGGGCCGCCGGTCAGGCGTGCGGAGGCGCTCCGTCGGGCCTCGCGGGGAGGCGCAGCCAGCGATCGACCACCGCCCGGTCGACCGCGCCCCACAGGTACTTGTAGGGCTCCCGGCCGCGCAGGAAGTCGAACTCCCGCGCGCCCTCGGCCGCCGCCTCGGCCACGGCATGGCCGATCAGGAGGGTTCCGACGCCGAGGCCCGCCGCGGCGGGATCGAACCCGCCGATGTAGTAGGCCGTCGTGCTCCCGGTCGCGAGGGCGTAGAGCGCCGCGAGCGGCGTGCCGTCGAGGGTGAGCGTGTAGAGCCGCAGGAGGCCGGCTTCGGCGAGGGCGGGCACGGCCGCGGCGTGGAAGCGCCGCACGGCCGTGTCGTCGAGGACGCCGCCCTCGCCCCTGCCCTGCCAGCGGCGGCGGTGGAGCGCGGCGAGGGTCTCGAAGGAAGCGGGCGCGTCCTCCCGCCCGGCGCGGCGGATGTCGAGGCGCCCGGCCGCCTCGGCGCGGCGCCGGTAGTAGCGCAGGTTCTGCGCCATCCGCTTCGGCAGCGCGGCGGGAAGCGCCCCCGGATCGGCCGGCAGGGCGAGGACCGGGCACGGCTCGCCCGGCTCGCGCCGGTCGTCCCAGGCGGACGGGACCGGGACGCGGGCGAGCGGCGATTCTCGGGGCAGGCGCGGCAGGTCGAGGAAGGCGCCCGGCTCCGCCTGCCCGAGCCGGACGAGCATCGCCGCGGCGACCGCGTCGGCCCCGTCCGGATCGAACACCCCGTCGAGGTAGTCGCTCGCGCCGATGCCGCACGGGCGCAGCCGGCGGCCGTCGGCCTCGTCGCGGGCGTAGAGCGGCAGGAGCCCGGCGAGGGTGCCCTCGCGCCGCGCCACGAGGGCCACGAGCCGGCCCGATCGGAAGACGTCGATCCAAGGCAGGAGCCAGGCCGGCGACTGGAAGGGCCCGGCCCCGGCGCGGCGCCACAAGGCCCACCAGGCGGGGGCGAGGGCGGCGAGCTCTTCCGGGTCGTCGATCACGCTGACGAGCATCGGGCCCCCGGGCGGTCGAGGGCTGACTCGCCGCCGGGGATCACCATATTGTGGTGGACGGCGCCCGCTCAAGCCGCGCGCGCCGCACGAGGCACCATGGCGCACGTCACGGAGACCCCCATCGGCGAGGCCGCGCCCCGGCGCGGCGGCCGCCGGCTGCTCGTCGCCGCCGCGGCACTCCTCGTGGCGGCGGGGCTCCTGATGTGGGCGCGCCACG
>DATLFZ010000186.1:0-4679 GCA_035540795.1 Beijerinckiaceae bacterium
CGGTCGCCAAGATCGACGACGTGCGCCTCGCAGGCCTCGAAAGCCTCGGCATCCTGAAAGCGGCCGGGGTCCCCATGGCCTACGGCTCCGACCTGCTCGGGCCCATGCACCGGCGCCAGTCCGAGGAATTCGCGATCCGCGGCCGGGCGCTTCCGGCGCACGAGGTGATCCGCAGCGCCACCGCCGACGCCGCCGCGCTCCTGCGCATGGAGGGGCAGGTCGGCTGCATCGCGCCGGGCGCCTACGCCGACCTCGTCGTCGTCGACGGCGACCCGCTCGCCGATCTCTCCGTGCTCGCGGAGCAGAGCCGCATGCCGGCCGTCATGAAGAACGGCCGCTTCGTCAAGAACGACCTCAACGCCTGAAGAGAGGGGAAACCATGATCCATCGTCGTCACGTCCTCGCCGGCCTCGGCGCCGCCGGCACGCTTGTCGCCGCGCCCGCGGTCCTGCGCGCCCAGGCGCAGACCTTCCGCATCGGCGCGCTGAACCCGATCACCGGCGCCGGCAGCCCCTACGGCACCGGCATGCAGAAGATGATCCTGGCCGCCGCCGAGATCGTGAACGCCGCCGGCGGCGCCGGCGGGCGCCGGCTCGAGGTCTTCGCCGAGGACACGCAGACCAACCCCCAGGCGGCGGTGCTCGCCGCGAAGAAGCTCATCGAGGTCAACCGGGTCCAGGCGATCCTCGGCACCTGGTCGTCGGGCGTCTCGCTCGCCGTCGTGCCGCTGACCAACGACGCCAACATCATCCTGATGAACACCTCCGGCGCCCCGGCGCTCTCGGTGCCGCCCGCCAACGCCAAGGGCCTGTCCTACCGCTTCCAGGCGACCAACGACCGCTTCGGCCGCGCCTTCGCCGAGATCGCCGTGAAGGAGGGCTACAAGCGCCCGGCCACCATGGCCTTCAACAACGCCTCCGGCATCGGCAACACGGAAGGCTTCAAGAGGGCCTGGGAGGCCAAGGGCAACAAGGTCGCCGAGGCCGTGGTCTACGAGCCCAACCAGCCGAGCTACCGCTCCGAGCTGCAGAAGGTGCTGGCCGCGCAGCCCGACGTGATCGTCATGGGCTCGTTCCTGCCCGACACCACCATCATCCTGCGCGAGTGGTTCCAGACCGGCCAGCCGGTCAAGTGGATCATCCCGGGTTGGGCCGCGAACCCGCAGCTCGTCAAGGCGCTCGGCAACGACGTGGTCGAGGGCGTGATCTCGGTCGACTCGGTGTCGAACGAGAAGGCGGCCTCGTTCCAGGCCTACGACCAGGCCTACCGCAAGGCCATGAACCAGCCGGGCGCGTCGAACGTCTACGCGGCCATGACCTGGGACATGGTGATGACCCTGGCGCTCGCCATGGAGGCGGCGAACTCGGCCGAGATCGGCGCCATCAACGGCAAGATCCGGGAGGTGGCGAACCCGCCCGGCAAGGAGGTCTTCACCTTCGCCGAGGCGAAGGAGGGGCTGAAGGCCGGCCCGATCAACTACCAGGGCGCCTCCTCGGTCCTCGACTTCGACCAGCACGGGGACGTCACGCCCGATTTCGGCGTGTTCTTCATCGAGAAGGGCGAGCTCAACCGCCGCTACGTGGTCAGCATCTGACCGGTCCGGCCCCGCCTCCGGGCGGGGCCGCTCCTTCGGGAGAGCCCCCGTGCTCTACGCGCAGCTCGTCGTCAACGGCGTGGTCCAGGGCCTCGTGATCGGGCTCGCGGCACTCGCCATCACGCTGGTCTTCGGCATCGCCCGCTTCCCCAACGCGGCGACCGGGGACCTCATGACGCTCGGCGGCTACGGAGCGCTCGCCAGCTATGGGGCGACCGGCTCGCTCGTGCTGGGCGGCCTCGGCGCGGTCGCGGCCACCTCCCTCGCCTCGCTCGCCGCCTATTTCGCCGTGTTCCGCAAGCTCGCCGACCGCTCGGTGGTGGCGCTCCTCGTCGCCTCGATCGGCATCGGCTTCTTCATCCGGGCGGTGCTGGGGATCATCTTCGGCCACGGCCAGCAGGTCTTCCAGGTGCCGCTGTCGCGGCCCTATCTGGTCGGCGGCGTCCGCATCAGCCCCCTCGACATCCAGCTGACGCTGGTGGCGCTCGGCGCGCTCGCGGCGGTGTTCGCGGTCCTCTACCTGACGCCGATCGGGCGCCAGATGCGCGCCGTCGCCGACGACCGCGACCTCGCCCGGGTCTCCGGCATCCGTCCGGAGCGCGTGATGGTCGCCCTGTGGGCGCTCGCCGGCGCGGTCACCGCTGTCGCGGGCGTCATGCTCGGCATCAAGACCATCGTGGCGCCGGAGACCGGCTGGGAGATGCTGCTTCCGGCCTTCGCGGCGGCGATCTTCGGCGGCATCGGCTCGCCGGTCGGCGCCGTCGCGGCGGGCCTCCTCCTCGGCATCGCGCAGGAGGTGTCGACGCCCTTCGTCGGCTTCACCTACAAGATCGCGCTCTCCTTCGTGGTCCTGCTGGTGGTGCTGCTGGTGCGCCCGCGGGGGCTGTTCGGCCGGGTCGAGGCGGTGCGCTGATGGAGGCCTACCTCACCGCCATCGTCATCGTGGCGCTGATCCACATGCTGCTCGCGCTCGGCCTGACCCTGCAATACGGGCTGACCGGGCTCATCAATTTCGGCCATGTCGGCTTCTTCGCCATCGGCGCCTACGCCTCGGCGCTGGTCGCCCTGTCCGGCTACCCGATCCTGCTCGGCTTCGTCGCCGCGACCGTGCTCGCCGGGCTCGCCGCCTGGCCGATCGGCCTCGTGTCGCTGCGCCTGCGCGACGACTACTTCGCCATCGTGACGCTGGGCTTCTCCGAGACGGTGCGCATCGTCGTGACGAGCGAGAAGTGGCTGACGCAAGGGGTGCAGGGGCTGCCGGGCATCCCGCGCCTCTACGGCGGGCTCGGCGTCGGCCTGACCTCCGGCCTCGCGGTGATGGCGACCATCCTCGCGGTGACGGCGGTCGCGATCCTGATCATGCGCCGCATCGCCGGCTCGCCCTTCGGGCGCATCCTCGAGGCGATCCGCGACAACGAGGAGGCGGTGAAGGCGCTCGGCAAGGACCCGGCCCGGTTCAAGGTGCAGATCCTCGTCGTCGGCGCCGCGCTCGCCGGCATCGCCGGGGCGTTCTACGCCCACTACATCACCTACATCGTCCCCGACCAGTTCATCCCGCTCGTCACCTTCTACATCTGGATGGCGATCATCATGGGCGGGGCCGGGCGCATCTCCGGCGCGGTGGTCGGCACCGCGATCCTGATGTTCTTCCTCGAGGGCTCCCGCTTCCTGCGCGACTTCATCCCCGGGGTGTCGGAGGTCGAGATGGCCTCGGTCCGCATCGGCGCCGTCGGCCTCGCCCTCATCCTGTTCACCATGTACCGGCCGCAGGGGCTCATGGGGGACTACACCCGCCGATGAGCCTCGAGGTCCGCGACATCCGAAAGGCCTTCGGCGGCTTCCAGGCGCTGGACGGCGTGACCCTGAGCGTGCCCGGGAACGCGCTGTACGGCCTGATCGGCCCGAACGGGGCCGGCAAGTCGACCCTGTTCTCGGTCGTGTCCGGCTTCATGCCGGCCGATTCCGGCTCGGTCCTGCTCGACGGGCACTCCATCGACGCCCTGTCGCCGCCCCAGCGGGCGCGGGCCGGGATGGTGCGCACCTTCCAGGTCCCGCGCGAGTTCCGGCACATGACGGTGCGCGAGAACCTGATGGCGGCCGCCCCCGACCAGAGCGGCGAGAGCCTCCTGCGCGTGTTCTTCAGCCCCGGCCGGGTGCGGGAGGAGGAGGCGCGCATCGCCGCCCGGGTCGACGGGCTGATCGACTTCCTGCGCCTGCGCCCGGTCGCCGACCAGCCGTCCGGAAAGCTCTCCGGCGGCCAGAAGAAGCTTTTGGAGCTCGGCCGCGCGCTCATGGTCGAGCCGAAGCTGATCCTCCTCGACGAGCCCTTCGCCGGGGTGAACCCGGTCCTCATCGGCGAGCTCATGGAGCGCATCCGCGAGCTGCACGGGCGCGGCATCGGCTTCTTCGTCATCGAGCACGACCTGCAATCGCTGACGAAGCTCGTCTCCCGCCTCGCCGTCATGGACCGGGGCCGCATCATCGCCGAGGGGGAGCCCGGCGCGGTGCTCGACGACGCGCTCGTGCGCGAGGCCTATCTCGGAGGCGTGTCGTGAGCCTCCTCGAAGTCACGGACGTGCGCGGCGGCTACGCCGAGGTCGACATCCTCAACGGCATCTCGATCCGCCTCGACGCCGGCGAGATCCTGGCGGTGGCCGGCACCAACGGGGCCGGCAAGTCGACCCTCGCCAAGGCCATCGTCGGGCTCCTGCCGCGGGCCACCGGGCGGATCGTCTTCGACGGGGCGGAGATCGGCGCCGAGCGCACCGAGGCCCGGGTCGCCCGCGGCATCGGCTACGTGCCGCAGGTGGCGAACGTCTTTCCGAGCCTCAGCGTGACGGAGAACCTCCAGGTCGTGACCGGCGTCTCCGGCGCCAAGGCCCGCATGGAGGAGCTGTTTTCCACCTTCCCGGCGCTGGCCGAGCGCCGGCGGGCCCGGGCCGGGAGCCTGTCCGGCGGCGAGCGCCAGCAGCTCGCCCTCGCCCGGGCGCTGATGGCTCGCCCGAAGCTCATGATCCTCGACGAGCCGACCGCGGCGCTCGCCCCGAGCCGGGTCGCCGACACTTTTGGGCTGATCGCGCGCCTG
>DATLFZ010000187.1:0-4325 GCA_035540795.1 Beijerinckiaceae bacterium
TGATCTTCCGCGCCGCCGATCTCGGCAAGACCGGCTACGAGACGCCCGTCGAGCTCAACGCGGATCGCGCCTTCTTCGCCCGGCTCGAGGCCCTGCGCCGGGAGGCGGGGCGGCGCATGGGCCTCGTCGACGTCGCCGACAAGGTCATCCCCAAGGCGGCGATCCTGGCGGCCCCCCGCCACGGCGGCGCCGTCACCTCGCGCTACTTCGTGCCCCACAAGACCCATGCGGCGCACGCGGTCACCGGGGCGATCTGCGTCTCGACCTGCGCCGCCCTCGAAGGCTCCGTCGCCGACGGCCTCGCCGCCCGCCCGCCCGGGGACGACCGGGAGATGGTGGTCGAGCACCCCTCCGGCGTGTTCGAGGTGGCGCTCACGACGAAGGGCCGGGGCGCCGACCTCACCGTGATCGGCGGCGGCGTCATCCGCACCGCCCGCAAGCTCATGGCCGGCGAAGTCTTCGTCCCCGCCTCCGTCTGGCCGACCCGCGCCGCCTCTCCCGACGAGGGAGGTCGCGCGGCCGCGACCTGAGGAGGTCGCAGGTGCCAGAAACGCGAAAGGGCGGCGCGTCCTCACCCGGCCCCTCACCCTGACCCTCTCCCCGCGAGCGGGGAGAGAGGACGCGCCAAACCTCTCCCCGACGGGGAGAGGTCGAGACGGCGCGGGAGCGCCGACCGGGTGAGGGAGGAACCGTACCGGAGGTGGCGCGACCCGCGAGCCCCTTCCGTCACGGTCCGCCCCTCATCCGGCGCTTCGCGCCACCTTCTCTCTCCGGGAGAAGGATCGCGCACGCGGCCCGAAACCCTTTGACAGCCAAGGCGGCGGCGTGCCTCAATCCGGGCCGAGCGCGGCGGGCGGGGCCTTGCCCGTACCCCGTCCGCTTCGGCGCTGCCGCTCAACGAGGGATGGAGGACGGGATGAACATGCGATGGAAACTCGGCGCCGCGGCGCTCGCGATCGCCGCCTCGACCGCGCTCGCCGAGGCGCAGACCACGCTTCGGGTCGTGATGCATTCCGACCTCAAGATCGTCGACCCGATCTGGACCACCGCCTACATCACCCGCAACCACGGCTACATGATCTACGACACCCTGTTCTCGATGGACGAGAAGGGCGAGATCAAGCCTCAGATGGTCGAGAAGTACGACGTCTCGGCCGACAACCTCACCTACAACTTCACCCTGCGCGAGGGGCTCACCTGGCACGACGGCAAGCCCGTCACCGCCGAGGACTGCGTCGCCTCGATCAAGCGTTGGGGCGCCAAGGACGCCACCGGCCAGAAGGTGATGAGCTTCGTCGGCTCGATGGAGGCGACGGGCGAGCGCACCTTCACGATCAAGCTCAAGGAGGCGACCGGCCTTCTGATCTTCGCCCTCGGCAAGCCGTCCTCGAACGTGCCCTTCATGATGCCGAAGCGGGTCGCCGAGACCGACCCGAACACGCAGATCTCCGAATTCGTCGGCTCCGGGCCGTTCGTGTTCCGTCAGGACGAGTGGAAGCCCGGCGACCGGGCGGTCTACGTCAAGTTCGACAAGTACAAGCCCCGCGCGGAGCCCGCCTCCGGCCTCGCCGGCGGCAAGGTCGCCAAGGTCGACCGCATCGAATGGCGCGCCATCAGCGACCACCAGCAGGCGGTGAACGCGCTTCTCGCCGGCGAGATCGACTACATCGAGGCGATGCCCCACGACCTCCTGCCGCTGGTCAAGGGCGACGCCAACGTCCACCTCGTGAACTGGAACCCGCTCGGCAACCAGTACACCTTCCGGCCGAACCACCTGCACAAGCCCTTCGACAACCCGAAGGTCCGCCAGGCCCTGTGGTATGCCTTCAACCAGAAGGACTTCTTGGACGCGGTCATCGGCGACCCCGAATACTACAAGACCTGCAAGGCGATGTTCGTCTGCGGCACGGCGCTCGCCACCGAGGCCGGCATGGAGGACAAGCTCGAATCGAACTTCGCCAAGGCGCGCGAGCTCATGAAGGAGGGCGGCTACGACGGCACGCCCATCGTGCTCATGCACTCGACCGACCTGCAGGTGCTGACGAACCTCGCCCCGGTGGCGAAGTCGCTGATGGAGCGCGCCGGGTTCAAGGTCGACATGCAGTCGATGGACTGGCAGACGGTGGTCGCCCGGCGCTCGCGCAAGGACCCGCCCCAGCAGGGCGGCTGGCACGCCTTCCTGACCTCGTGGGTCTCGGCCGACATCCTCAACCCGGTCATGACCGGCTTCGTCAACGCCGGCTGCGAGCGCGCCATGTTCGGCTGGCCCTGCGACGAGCAGATGGAGAAGCTGCGCGACCAGTTCGCCCGCGAGACCGATCCGGCCAAGCAGAAGGAGATCGCCGCCGCCGTGCAGAAGCGCAACGCGGAGGTGACCACCCACATCCATCTCGGCCAGTGGTACCAGTCCGGCGCCGCGCGCAAGACCGTCACCGGGTTCCTGACCGCCCCGGCGCCGGTGTTCTGGAACGTCGAGAAGAAGTGACGCGGACCGCGCCGCGGCCGTGACGCCGCGGCGACCGCCCCGCCCGGACCCGCTCCGGGCGGGCGCGCCGCACGAGAGCGCGACATGCTGTTCTACGTCCTGCGCCGCCTGATCGCGACGATCCCCGTCGTCCTGATCGTGGCGGTGCTCGTGTTCCTGATGCTGCGGCTCACCCCCGGCGATCCGGCGGCGATCATCGCCGGCGACAACGCCACCTCGGACCAGATCGCCGCCATCCGCACCCGTCTCGGCCTCGACCAGCCGATCTTCGTCCAGTTCTTCATCTGGCTCGGCAACATCCTGCGCGGGGATTTCGGGGAATCGTTCTTCTTCAAGATGACCGTCGCCGAGCTGATCCGGCAGCGGCTCGAGCCGACGGTCGCGCTCGCCACAACGACCATCATCATCGCCGTCGTCGTCGCGGTGCCCCTCGGCGTGCTCGCCGCCTACCGGCACGGCAGCTGGGTCGACCGCATCGTGATGGGCTTCTCGGTGCTCGGCTTCTCGGTGCCGGTCTTCGTCATCGGCTACGCGCTGATCTACCTCTTCGCGATCCGCCTCAACTGGTTCCCGGTCCAGGGCTACCAGCCGATCGGGCAGGGCTTCGGCGGCTTCCTGCACCGGCTCGTGCTGCCCTCCCTGACGCTGGCGGTGATCTACATCGCGCTCATCGCCCGCATGACCCGGGCGAGCGTGCTCGAGGTGCTGAGCGAGGACTACATCCGCACCGCCCGCGCCAAGGGGCAGGTCGAGATCAAGATCCTGTTCCGCCACGCGCTCAAGAACGCCGCGGTGCCGATCGTCACCGTCATCGGCCTCGGCGTCGCCCTCCTCATCGGCGGCGTCGTGGTGACGGAGAGCGTCTACACGATCCCCGGCCTCGGCCGGCTCACCGTCGACGCGGTGCTCGCCCGCGACTACCCGACCATCCAGGCGGTGATCCTCCTGTTCTCGCTCGTCTACGTGCTCATCAACCTGGTCGTCGACCTGCTCTACACCCTGTTCGACCCGAGGATCCGCTATTGAGCGCCGGGCCGACGATCCTCGAGGCCCGCCCGGCGCCCCGCGGCCGCAGCGTGCTCGCCGCGCTGTTGCGCAACCCGGTCGTCGTCATCGGCGGCTTCATCATGCTGTTCATGACGCTGGTCGGGCTTTTCGCGCCGTTGCTCGGCACCATGAGCCCGTCCGAGATCAACCCGGCCTTCCGCAACCGGGTGCCCGGGATGGAGCGCACCATCCGCCGCGACGACGGCACCACCGAGCAGTTCAAGCACCGGATGGGCACCGACAGCCTCGGCCGCGACGTCTACAGCCGCGTCCTCTACGGGGCCCGGGTGTCGATCCTGGTGGGCGTCGCCGTCGCCCTGATCAGCATCGCCTTCGGCCTCGTCATCGGCCTCGTCGCCGGCTACGTGCGCGTCCTCGACGGCATCGTCATGCGGGTGATGGACGGGCTCATGGCGATTCCGGCGATCCTGCTCGCCATCGCGCTCGTCTCCCTGTTCCGGGCCGGCCTCCTCAGCGTGATCGTGGCGATCGTCGTGCCGGAGATCCCCCGGGTGGTGCGCCTCGTGCGCTCGATCGTCCTGTCGGTGCGGGAGGAGCCGTACGTGGAGGCGGCGATCATGGCCGGCACGCCGACGCCGCTGCTCCTGATCCGCCATGTCCTGCCGAACACGGTGGCGCCGCTCATCGTGCAGGGCACCTTCATCTGCGCCTCGGCGATCCTGGTCGAGGCGATCCTGTCCTTCCTCGGCATCGGCATCCCCCCGGCGACGCCGACCTGGGGCAACATCATGGCGGAGGGGCGAAGCCTGTTCCGGGTCTTCCCGCACAACAT
>DATLFZ010000188.1:0-12320 GCA_035540795.1 Beijerinckiaceae bacterium
GGCGAAGGCCTGCTCCGCCGGGAGGTCGAGGCTGAGGGGCGCGATCTGGGGATAGGCCTCCTGCTGCTTCACGCGCGCCTCCGGCGGCTGCTCCGGCGGGACGTGTCCGTCCCGGGCGGCGAAGGCCTGCCGCGAGCGCGAGAAGGTCGGGGGCTCGGCGACGTCCGTGGTCACGTCGGTGATGGCGGGCAGGAGCAGGCCGCGCAGGCCGTAGAAGGCGGGCAGGGCGAGGATGAGCCCGGCGAGCAGCACCCCGCCGACGGCGGCCCCGACCCCGCGCCGTCCCTCCGTCCAGATGCGCAGGAAGGCGCCGAGCGCGAGGGCGATGGCGAGCCCGGCGAGCCCGAGCCCGGTCGCGAGCGCGACGAAGCCGGGGACGAGGTCGACGACGCCGAACCGCAGCACCGCGACCGAGATCAGCGTGACCGCGAGGGCGAACCACGCGATCTGCCGGGACCACAGGGCGGCCCGGGAGATCGGTTCCTCGATGATCAGGCGGCGCATGCGGGGCGGTCGTTTCCGGGCGGGAGGGCGCGATAGCAGGTCCCGGCCCGGGCGTCACGGGGCCGCCTCCGTCGGCGCGAAGGCCAAGGCGGGGGAGACCCGCCGGGCCTAATCCAGGAAGCCCCAGTACCGCGGCAGGAAGAAGATGATGTCGGGGAAGGCCACGCAGAGGCCGACGGCGACGAGCTGGATCACCACGAAGGGGATGATGCCCCGGTAGATGTGGGCGAGCGTGACCGAGGCCGGCACGGTGCCGCGCATGTAGAACAGGGCGAAACCGAAGGGCGGCGTCAGGAACGACGATTGCATGTTCACCGAGAGCAGGATCGCGAGCCACAGGAGCACGAACTGCGATCCGCTCACGAAGGTGCCGAAATCCGCCTTGGCCAGGATCGGCCCGAAGATCGGGATGATGATCAGGCAGATCTCGATCCAGTCGAAGAAGAAACCCATCAGGAAGACCATCGCCATCACGAAGATCAGGATCTGCCAGCCGCCGACGATGCCGAGGGCGCGCAAGAGCTCGACCACGAGGTCGTCGCCGCCGAGGGCGCGGAAGACGTACGAGAACAGGGTCGCGCCGAAGATGATGAAGAACACCATGGCGTTGGTGAGGGCCGAGGAGTACATCACCTCCTTGAGCATGCGCAGGTTGAACTGACGGTTCTTCATGGCGAGCAGGATCGCGCCGAAGCAGCCGACCCCCGCGGCCTCCGTCGGCGTCGCCCAGCCGGTGAAGATCGAGCCGAGCACCAGCATCACGAGGAAGGCGGGCGGCGCGAAGCTGTAGATCACGAGCCACAGGAGCTCGGGCAGGGTCTGCGGGCCCTCTTGCGCCCCGAGCGGCGGCGCGAGGTGGGGCCGCCACAGGCACACGCCGACGACGTAGAGCACGTAGAGGCCGGACAGGATCAGGCCCGGCAGGATGGCGGCGGTGAAGAGGGTCCCGACCGGCACCTGCATCAGGTCGCCCATGATGACGAGCATGATGCTCGGCGGGATCAGGATGCCGAGGGTGCCGGCGGAGGCGATGGTGCCGACCGACAGTTCCTTGCTGTAGCCGCGCTCGAGCATCACGGGGAGCGCGATGAGCGTCAGCATGATCACCGAGGCGCCGACGATGCCGGTGGTCGCCGCCATGATGGTGCCGAGCAGGGTCACCGACAGGGCGAGGCCCCCCGGCACCCGGCGCAGGAGCACTTGCAGGCAGGACAGGAGCTCCTCGGCCACCTTGCTGCGCTCGAGCATGGTGCCCATGAAGATGAACATCGGCACCGCGACGAGGACCGGGTTCTGCAGGGCCGTACCGTAGATCCGCGGCAGGAGGTTCGCGAACTGGCCGATGTTGAAGACCTCGCCCCACATGCCGAGCAGGCCGAAGAAGATGCCGACCGCCCCGAGCACGAAGGCGACCGGGTAGCCCACGAACATCACGAAGGTGAGCGTGAAGAACATGAACAGGGCGAGGTGGTCGACGAACCAGTCCTTCATGACGCGACCGCCTTGCCGGGCTCCGGCGCGAGCACGGGCGCCCGCTCGCCGAAGAGGAACGCCACCTGGCGCAGGAGCACGGAGATGACCGCGAGCAGGATGCCCCAGAAGCTGAGGTAGAGCGCGCCCTTGACGATCCACCGGTGGGGGAGCCCGTTCGGCGTCTCCGACATCTCGTTCTGCAGGAACGAGACCATGAAGAACTGGTGCGCGTAAGGGAGCGCGATCAGCACGTAGGGAAGGGCGAAGACGAGGCAGCCGAACACTTCGAGCCAGGCCCGGCGCCGCGCGGACAGATTCGACGTGACGATGTCGATCCGCACATGGGCGTTGCGCACGTAGGCGTAGCCGAGCCAGGAGCAGAACAGCGCCCCGTGCAGGTGCCATTCGAGCTCCTGCAGCCGGGTCGAGCCGAGGTGCGGCAGCTGGAACCCGAACTTGCGGGTGATCACGTCGAAGCAGATCACGACGATGTTGGCGACGAACGCCCAGGCGAAGATGTGGGCGATCGTGCGCAGCACCGCGTCGATGCC
The DNA here is from genome assembly GCA_035540795.1 of Beijerinckiaceae bacterium. GTDB lineage: Bacteria > Pseudomonadota > Alphaproteobacteria > Rhizobiales > Beijerinckiaceae > JAJKJG01. Next base: position 2,529 of record DATLFZ010000188.1, read on the forward strand.
GTCGCTGATCCGGGTGAGGGCGCGCACGAGAGATCCTTCCGCGGCCGGCGGGCGACGGGCGCGCCGAAGCGCGCCCGCGCGGGACGCCTCAGTCGTCGGAGGCCTTCAGGTAGCCGTACTTGCGCCAGACCTTGTATTCGTCGCGGAACGCCTGGTAGGAGTCCCACGCCTTCTTGAACTCGGCGCTCTTCTCGGCCTGCTCGGCGGCGACTTCCTTCCACGCCTTCTCGTAGGCGTCGAGGAACTCCTTGGGCCAGTAGTGCAGGGTCACGCCCTTGGCCTGCAGTTCCTTGAGCACCTTGCCCTGCACGGCCTCCCCCTCGGCGTACTGGTTGAGCATCGAGGCGTCGCAGGCGGTCTTGATGACCTCCTTCTGCCAGTCGGACAGCTCGGCCCACTTGCGCTTGGAGATGATGAGCTGGTTGAAGGTCGTCATCTGGTGCCAGCCGGGGAAGTAGTAGTGCTTGGCGACCTGGTGGAAGCCGAGCGTGATGTCCATCACCGGCATCGAGAACTCGGTGGCGTCGATCGTCCCGAGCTGCAGCGCCTGGAAGATCTCGCCCGCCTGGAGCAGCTGCGTCGCGACGCCGAGCTTCTGCATGACGTTGGCGCCGAGGCCGAAGAAGCGCATCTTCAGGCCCTTGAGGTCGTCGAGGGTCTTGATCTCCTTGCGGAACCAGCCCGAGGCCTCGGGCGAGATCAGGCCGCACAGGACGTTGACCACCCCGTACTTGTCGTGGAGCTCGTTCATGAGCTTCTCGCCGCCGCCGTGGCGCATCCAGGCGAGGTACTCGCCCGCCTCCGGCCCGAACGGCACCGCCGCGTACATGGCGAAGGCGATGTCCTTGCCGGTCCAGAAGCCGGACACGGTCCAGGCGGCGTCGAGGGACCCGCTCGCGACCGCGTCGAGATACTGCGCCGGCGGCACGAGGGCGCCGGGCTCGAAGAAGCGGATGTCGATGGTGTTGTTGGACAGCCGCCGGATCTTCTCGGCGAGCTGGGTCTGGGTCGGCCCGAGCAGGCCCGTGGTGCTCGGGAAGGCGCCGCCCATCTGGATGCGGACCCGCTTCTCCTGTGCCTGGGCGCCGGCGGCGCCGATCAGGACCGCGCAGGCGAGCGCGGCCGTCTTCAACATGCCCATGGTTCGTTCCCCTGTTGTGACGCCGCCCGGTCTTCCGGTTGCAGCGGCCTGTCGGCCGCGATCAGAATAGCACCGGATTTCGCCGCGGCTACTGCCTTCCGCCGTATTCGACGGCGGGACGGCGGCGAGTGGCGGAAGGGAAGGACAACCCTGCGCCGAACGGCCTCTGCGTCAGGGGAGGGCGCCGTCAACTCGGCGCGGCGAGATGGCAGGCGGCGAGGTGGCCGGGCGCCGCCGGCGCGAGCGTCGGCTCCTCGCGCCGGCAGCGCTCGAAGACGAGGGGACAGCGGGTGTGGAAGCGGCAGCCCGAGGGCGGGTCGAGAGGCGAGGGGATGTCCCCCTGAAGGACGACGCGGCTGCGCCGCCGCTCCGGCTTCGGCTGCGGGATCGCCGAGAGCAGGGCCTGGGTGTACGGGTGGCGGGGGTTGGCGAAAAGCGCGACCCGGTCCGCCGTCTCCACGATGCGGCCGAGATACATCACCACGATCCGGTCCGAGACGTGGCGCACCACCGAGAGGTCGTGGGCGATGAACAGGTAGGTGAGGCCGAGCTCCTGCTGCAGCCGCCGCAGCAGATTCACGATCTGCGCCTGGATCGAGACGTCCAGCGCCGAGACGGCCTCGTCGCAGATCAGCAGTTTCGGGGCGAGCGCCAGCGCCCGGGCGATGCCGATGCGCTGGCGCTGGCCGCCCGAGAACTCGTGCGGGTAGCGATCAGCGTGGTGGGCGCCGAGCCCGACCTTCTCCAGGAGGTCGAGGGCCCGGTCGCGGCGCTAGGCCCGGGAGCCGCGGCCGTGGATGTCGAGGGGCTCGCGCACCGCGTCGAGCACGCGCCGGCGCGGGTTGAGGGACCCGAACGGGTCCTGAAAAACCATCTGGAAATCGGCGCGGCGCCGGCGCAGCGCCTCGCCCGACAGCGCGGTCAGGTCCTCGCCCTCGAAGCGCACGCGCCCGCGGGTCGGCTCCACCAGCCGGGCGATCAGGCGCCCGACGGTCGACTTGCCACAGCCCGATTCGCCGACGAGGCCGAGGGTCTCGCCCCGGCGGATCGAGAAATCGACGCCGTCGACGGCGCGCACCACCCCGCCGCCGGCGGAAAAGTGCTTGGCGAGGTCCTCGACGGCGACGAGCTCGGTCACGCGGGCACCGCGTCGAGGATGCAGGCGGCGGCGCGGCCGGGGCCGCGCGGCGAGAGGGCCGGGTCGGCCCGGCGGCATTCGGGCCGGCGCAGGCGGCAGCGCGGCTCGAAGCGGCAGCCGGGGGGCATCCGCCCGGGCATCGGCACCACCCCCTCGATGGCGGGCAGGAACTCCCGCTCCTCGTCGAGCTTCGGGATCGAATCCAGGAGGCCGCGCGTGTAGGGGTGCATCGGGGCGGAGAAGAGCCCCGGGGTCGGTGCCGTCTCGACAACCCGGCCGGCATACATCACCACCACCCGGTCCACGTGCTCGGCCACCACGCCGAGATCGTGCGTGATGAGCAGCACCGCGAGACCGAAGCGGTCGCGCAGGTCGCTCAGGAGCTCGAGGATCTGCGCCTGGATCGTGACGTCGAGGGCGGTGGTCGGCTCGTCGGCGATCAGGAGCTTCGGCCGGCAGGCCAGCGCCATGGCGATCATGACCCGCTGGCGCATGCCGCCGGACATCTCGTGCGGATAGCCGTCGAGGCGCCGCTCGGGATCGGGAATGCCGACCTGGCGCATCATGTCGAGGGCCCGGGCGCGCGCCTCCCGGGGGGAGGCGCCCTCGTGCAGGCGCACCGCCTCCGCGATCTGCTCGCCGGCCGTGAAGGTCGGGTTGAGGGAGGACATGGGCTCCTGGAAGATCATCGCCATGTCCTTGCCGCGCACGGCGCGCATGGCGCGCTCGGGCAGGGCGAGGAGGTCGCGGCCGGCGAAGGCGATCGCGCCGGAGACCCGGGCCGGCGGGTCGATCAGGCGCATGGCCGCGAGCGCGGTGACGCTCTTGCCCGACCCGGATTCGCCGACGACGCCGACGAACTCCCCCGGCGCCACCGAGAGCGACACCCCGTCGACGGCGGCGAAGCGGCCCTCGTCGGTCGGGAACTCAACCCGCAGATCGCGGATGTCGAGGAGCGCGCTCACGAGGCGGCGACCTTCATGCGCGGATCGAGCACGTCGCGCAGGCCGTCGCCGAGGAGATTCAGGCCGAGGACCGTGAGCGAGATCGCGACGCCCGGCAGGAGCGTGATCCAGAAGGCCTCGCGGATATAGGCGCGGCCCTCGGCGATGATGTTGCCCCAGGTCGGCGTCGGCGGCGGCGGGCCGACCCCGATGAAGCTGAGGATCGCCTCCGCCAGCACCGCGTAGGCGAAGATGAAGGTGAGCTGGACGATGAGCGGGGCCATGCAGTTCGGCAGGATGTGGCCGAACAGGATGCGCCCGTGCCGCGCGCCGGCGGAGCGGATCGCCTCGACGTATTCCATCTCCCGCACGACCAGCACGGAGGCGCGCACGATGCGCGCCGTGCGCGGCGTGTAGACCACGGCGAGGGCGATGACCGCGTTCTGCTCGGACGGGCCCAGCGTCGCGGCGATGGCGATGGCCAGCAGGATCGCCGGAAACGCCATGAGCGCGTCCATCACCCGCATGAGCGGGTTGTCGAGCCGGTCGAAATAGCCCGAAAGCGCGCCGATCAGGGTGCCGAAGATGCCGGTGATCAGCACCACCGCGAGGCCGATCCGCAGCGACACCTGCGCCCCGTGCAGGAGGCGGGAGAGGAGGTCGCGGCCGAAATTGTCGGTGCCGAGCCAGAAGGTCGGGTGGCCGGGCGGGGTGAAGCGGTTGCGGAAGTGCATCCGGTTCGGATCGACGCCGGTGATCACGTCGGCGAACAGGGCGAGCAGCACGATCGCGGCGACGACGACGGCGCCGGTGACGAAGAGCCGGTTGCGGCGCAGCCGGCGCAGGGTCCGGCTCGCGAGCGCCTGGCGCAGGCGCGCGGACCAGGACGGGCCGGCCGCCCGGCGGGCCTCAGCGACGGCCGCCATAGCGGATGCGCGGGTCGAGCCAGGCGTAGAGCAGGTCGACGACGAGGTTGATGACGACGAGGAGCACGGCGGTGAGCAGGAGCCCGCCCTGGATGACCGGGTAATCGCGCTGGAGGATGGCGCTGACGATGAGCCGGCCGATCCCGGGCAGGGAGTAGACGGTCTCGATCACCACCGTGCCGCTGATCATCAGCGACACGGTGATGCCGATCACGGTGACGAGCGGGATCAGCACGTTGCGCAAGGCATGCCGGCCGACGACGGCGTGGAACGGCAGGCCCTTCGCCCGGGCGGTGCGGATGTAGTCCTGCCGGAGCACCTCGAGCATGCTCGAGCGGGTGATGCGGGCCAGGAGGCCGATCTGCATCAGCGCCAGGGAAACCGCCGGCAGGATCAGGCTGCGCAGCCACCCGAGGGGGTCCTCGGACAGGGGCACGTAGCCGCCGGTCGGGAACCAGCCGAGATGGACGGCGAAGAAGAAGATGAACAGGAGCGCCAGCCAGAAGTTCGGCAGCGAGACGCCGAGCATGGCGAAGGTCATGGCGGCCTGGTCGACCCAGGTGTTCTGGCGGACCGCCGCGATCACCCCCGCCAGCACGCCGAGGACGATCGTGATCGCGAGAGCGAGGAGGGCGAGGGACAGGCTCACCGGCACGCGCTCCCAGATCGCCTGGCCGACGCTGCGGCCGAGGAGGAGCGAGCGGCCGAGGTCGCCCTGGAGGAGGCCGGCGTACCAGGCGAGCATGCGCTGCAACACCGGCCGGTCGAGGCCGAGCTGCACGCGCACCGATTCGATCTCCGCGGCCGTCGCCGACGGCCCGGCGATGACCAGCGCCGGATCGCCGGGGATGAGGAGCATGAGGCCGAAGCTGATGAGCGTGACGAGGAGGATGACCGGGATCGCCGAGGCGATCCGCATGAGCGCGTAGCGCCACATCAGGCCCGCGCCCGCGCCGCGGGACGCCTCGCGATGACCCTCATCCCGCGCCTCCTGGGGAATTGTTGACGGGGGGTGTTCGGGTTGTCAATTTCGCCCCGCCGCCCTCGTCCGCGGGAGAATCCGATGCCCACCGCCCGCTGGATGTGCCTCGACGGCACCATCGTCGAATACGGCGACTGCATGGTCCACGCCTTCTCCGGGGCGGTGAAATACGGCGCCGGCGTCTTCGAGGGCATCCGCGCCTACTGGGACGAGGCGGAGCGCGAGCTCAACGTGTTCCGCCTGACCGAGCACGTGGAGCGCCTGCGCTTCGGCATGAAGGTGCTGCGCTTCGAGCCGGTCTACGACGCCGCCTTCCTCGAGGACTGCCTCCTGCGCACGCTGCGCGCCAACGCGCTGCGCGAGGACACCCATATCCGCATGATCGCCTTTCTCTCCGGCGACGACGAGCTGCCGGCGACCGGCCCGGTCGGCCTCGTGATCGGCGCCGTGCCGCGGCCGAGCGCGGCGAGCGTCGCCAAAGGCATCCGCGTGCGGGTCGGCAGCATCACGCGGATCGCCGACAACGCCCTTCCGCCGCGGGTCAAGGCGACCGCGAACTACATCAACAACCGCGCCGCCGACCTCGAGGCGCGCCGGGACGGCTACGACGGCGTGATCATGCTCACCCCGCAGGGGCGGGTGTCGGAAGGGGCCGGCGCCTGCTTCTTCATGGTCCGCGACGGGGTGCTGATCACCCCCGACGTGACGAGCGGCATCCTCGAGAGCATCACCCGGGACACGGTGATCCGCATCGCGCAGGAGCTCTACGGCCTGCCGGTGGTGGAGCGGGCGGTCGACCGCACCGAGCTCTACGCGGCGCAGGAGGCCTTCTGGTGCGGCTCCGGCCAGGAGATCGTGCCGATCCTCGAGATCGACCGCCTCGCGGTCGGCGACGGCGCCGTCGGCCCGATCACCCGGCGCCTGCAGCAGGCCTATTTCGACCTCGTGCGCGGCCGCCGGCCCGAATGGCCGGAATGGCGCCGCCCGGTCTGGGCGGGGGTGTCAGAAGCCGCCGTCGCGTAGGCCCGTGACGATCCGGCGGAACATCTCGGCCGATTTCGCGAGCACGGCCGCCACCCAGTCCGCGTCGGTCGGACAAAAGGCCTCCCGCAGCGCCTGCACGATGCGCCGGCCCTCCGGCGTGTCGCGGCGGCCGTGGTGAAAAAGCCAATTCTCGGCCCGCACCGCCTTCGTGGTCTCCTCGAGCGGCAGGGTGCCGAACTCGACGCCGAGCGGCAGGAAGGCCGGCGCGAGGCCGAGTTCGTCGAGATGCGGCAGCATGAGCCCGCGCCGGACGCGCGCCCCGTCCGGGCCGCGGGCGGGCGTGCGGACCGGCTCGCCGAACAGGCGCTCCGCCGCGGCCCGGCGCGGGTCGTCGGCCGGGGCCATCAGGAAGGGCACCCGCTCGCCGAAGGCGCCGATGCCGGTGTGGATGTCGAGGACGACGGCCCGTTCGGCGCCGGCGAGGCGCTCGCGCAGCAGCCCGACGAAGGTCCGCCGCGTCCAGGCCGGCGCCGCGCCGCCGTAGAAGATCCCTTGCGGGTCCTCGTACTGCCCGCCGGTCGCGGCCTCGTGGAAGGCGGCTTCGCCCGCCTGCGCCCGGTAGGCCGCGAGCGCCGCCTCGGCGTCGCGCCAGGCCGGGGTGCCGGGCGCGGCGGCAAGCGCCGCGCGGATTTCGCGGTAGCGCGGGTTCTGCGGCGGCTCGGCGAAGTCGTCGAGGAAGTTGCGGTTGAGGTCGACGTTGCCGTCGTCGAAGCGGCGCACCCACGCGAAGCCGAAGGGGTTCAGGGCGTGGACGAGGATCACCCCTACGTCCTCCGCCAGGGCGGCCGGCGCCCCGGAGCGCAACCAGGCGACCTGGCAGGCCGAGCCGCAAAATCCTTCGACCCCGTGCAGACCCGAACTGACGACGAGCCGCACCGGCGCCTCGGGGTCGCCGAGCCCCGCCACGTCCGTGAACAGGGGCTCGCCCGCCGGCCCGCGGCCGGGCGCCCGCAGGCTCGCGATGGCGGCGCCGGCCCGGCCGGCCGCTTCGAGGAAGGCGGCACGGGCGTCGCGATAGGTTTCGGCGAAAGGGGACATGGGGCTTGCGCTATGCAGGCCCGCGCCGGAGACTTTGTCAAAGGGGATCGCGATGCTCGACCTTCTGATCGTCGGCCGGCCGCTCGACTTCATCCTGCGTCGGCTGCAGGAGGAGTTTCGGGTCACCGTGGTGCCCGAGGGCGCCCGGCCGCGAGACCTCCTGCCGGAGCGCCGGGCGGCGGTCGACGCCGTCGCCTGCATCGGCGGTGGCGCGGTGCCGGCGGAGGACATCGCCGCGTTGCCGAACCTGCGGGTGATCGCCAATTTCGGCGCCGGCTACGACCGCATCGACGTTTCGGCCGCGCGCGCCCGCCGCATCCAGGTCTCCTACCTCCCAGGCGTCACCGCGACCTGCGTCGCCGACCACGCCTTCGCGCTCCTGCTCGCCGCCGCCCGGGGAATCGTGGCGGGGCAGCGGCATGTGGAAAGCGGGGCCTGGATCGAGCGGCGCTTCCCGCTGATGCACCGCGTCGCGGGCCGCAGGCTCGGCATCTACGGCCTCGGCGCCATCGGCCGCGAGGCGGCGAAGCGGGCGCAAGGCTTCGACATGCCGGTCGGCTACCACAACCGGCGCCCGGCCGACGTGCCGTACCGCTACTTCCCCACCCTGCGCGAACTCGCCGCCTGGGCCGACGTGCTGCTCGTCGCCTGCCCGGCCACCGAGGAGACGAAGGGGACCGTCGACGCGATCGTGCTCGAGGCGCTCGGACCGGAGGGGCTTCTGGTCAACATCGCTCGCGGCTCGATCGTCGACGAGGACGCGCTCGTCGCGGCCCTCGACGCCCGCCGCATCGCCGGCGCCGCCCTCGACGTGGTCGCGGTCGAGCCGTCCCGGCCGCAGCACCTCATCGGGCGCGACGACGTGGTGCTGACGCCCCACGTCGCCGGCGGCACCCACGAGACCTGGCGGGACGCCACCGAGCGCCTCGCCGCCAACCTGTCCGCCTTCGCCCGCACCGGATCCGTCCTCGACCCCGTCCCGGAGTGATTCATGGCCGCCTACCTGATCGCCAATGTCGACGTGCACGACCCCGCCGCCTTCGCCCGCTACCGGGAGGCGGTGACGCCGCTGATCGCGAAATTCGGCGGCCGCTATCTCGTCCGCGGCGGCGCGGTCGAGAACAAGGAGGGCGATCTCGGCCTGAAGCGCCTCGTCGTGCTCGAGTTCCCGGACATGGCCGCCGCCCGGGCCTTCTACGACAGCCCGGAATACGCCCCCGTCCTGAAGATGCGGGAGGAGGCGGCGACCTCGTCGCTCGCCCTCGTGGAGGGCTACGCCGGCTGACGCCCCTCTCCGGGCGGCGCGGCGGATTCCAGGAGGGCGAGGGCGTCCGCGACCGCGAGGAGGCGGACCGCGCTGCGGCCGCGATCGCCGTAGCGGCGCTCGAGATTCTTCGTCGCGCGCCCTGTCCCGGCGAGGGCGAAATGCACCAGGCCGACGGGCTTCGTCGCGGTCGCCCCGCCCGGGCCCGCGATGCCCGTCACCGCCACGGCGAGATCGGCCCGGGAGCGGGCGAGGGCGCCTTCCGCCATGGCCCGCGCGACCGGCGCGCTCACCGCCCCGTGCGACGCGAGCAGCGCCGGGGCGACGCCCAGGAGCTCGCTCTTCGCCTCGTTGGAGTAGGTGACGAAGCCGCGCTCGACCACCGCCGACGAGCCGGCGATCTCCGTCAGCAGTCCCGCGACGAGGCCGCCGGTGCAGGATTCGGCCGTGGCGACACGCAGGCCGGCCGCCTCGCAGCGCCGCAGAAGCGCGGCGGCGCGGGCGAGGAGGTCCGGCGGGAACATGGCTCCGTCATACGGCCCGCACGGCCGGACGGTAAAGCGCCCCTGCTTGCTCTTTCGGCGGGCTTGTCTATTTGGTGGGCAGAATGGAAACTGATCACGAATTGGGCGGCTGGGCCGTCGGCGGCCTGAAGCCGGAGGGCCGGGCGTTGCTCGCGCCGCTGTCCGGCGTGACCGACGTCGCCTTCCGGCGCACCGCCCGCCGGTTCGGCGCGAACCTCGTCGTGTCCGAGATGGTCGCCTGCGACGAATACGTGCGCGGCGAGGCGGAGGCGCGGCTGCGGGCCGAGGGCGAGGGCGTCGAGCCCCACGTGGTCCAGCTCGCCGGGCGCGACCCCGTCTGGGTGGCGGAGGCGGCCCGCCTCGCCGAGGCCAACGGGGCGGCGATCGTCGATCTCAACATGGGCTGCCCGGCGAAGCGCGTCACCGGCGGCTATGCGGGTTCGGCCCTGATGCGCGACCTTCCGCTCGCCGGCCGGCTGATCGAGGCGGCGGTGAAGGCGGTGTCGGTGCCGGTCACGGTCAAGATGCGCCTCGGCTGGGACCACGGCAGCCTCAACGCCGCGGATCTCGCCCGCCTCGCCGAGAGCCTCGGCGCGAAGGCGGTCACGGTCCACGGCCGCACCCGCCAGCAATTCTACAAGGGATCCGCCGACTGGACCCGCATCGCCGACGTGGTCCGGGCGGTGCGGATCCCGGTCGTCGCCAACGGCGACGTCGGCTGCGCCGCCGACGCGCGCCGGGCTCTCGCGGCGAGCGGCGCCGCCGCCGTGATGGTCGGGCGCGCCGCCATG
>DATLFZ010000189.1:0-13791 GCA_035540795.1 Beijerinckiaceae bacterium
ACCGGCGACCGGGCGAGGCCGATGAAGTTCGGCTGGTTGTGGGCCGAGCCGCGGAACGAGCCGTGGGTCGGAGCGACGCTCGCGAGCGGGCCGAAGGCGGCCTGCGCCCGCATCATGTCGACGGCGGGCGCATAGCCCCCGAGCGCCGACACCACGTGGCCGTAGGCGGCGCCCGGCGCCGCGCCGAGCATGCCCCGGCGCAGGGGAAACAGCCCGAGCGGCTCGATTCCCGCCGCGGCGAGGGCGTCCGCCCGCGGCGGCGCCTCCGCCCGGGGCGGCGCCTCGCCGGGGCCGGCCCGACCGTCGACGCCGGCGACGGCCGGTCCGACGACGAGGAGGGAGAGGAGCGTCGGGACGAGGATGCGCATGGGACGACCGCCGCGACCGCACCAGGGATCGCTCCCGGCAACGCCGATCCGCTGCCGTCGGTTCATCGGACCTGCGGCCGAGCGCCCCGGGGCCGATCCGGACGGCCGGTCCGGAGTTGTTCCGGAAAGGCGTGATGGACGTGCCCGAGGAAAGGCGCCAGGCGATCCGCTTCGCCGGCCGGGAGATGCCGCTGCCGCGCAGCCGCGGCGGCCGCATCGCGCTCGGCGGCCTCCTGGTGCTCGGGGGCGTGTTCAGCATCCTCCCGGTGCTCGGCCTGTGGATGCTGCCCCTCGGGCTCCTGGTCCTGTCGGTGGACCTCGCCCTGATGCGCCGGCACCGGCGGCGCCTCGCCGTGTGGTGGGCGCGCCGGCGCGGGCGCCCGCCCGGGGAGGACCCGTCACCCTAGCGCGACGAGGCGCGGCTGCGGCGTGAGGACGACGCAGAAATACTCCTCCCACTCCGATCCCATCACGTAGTGGAAGGGCGAGAAGACCTGCATCAGGTCGGTCTCGTAGAGCGCCACCGCCTCCGCCCGGCACAGGACGAACTTCGCCGCCGCGACGATGTCCTCCCGGTCGATCACGCACACGACCCGCATGTCCGGATGGGCCCGCAGCCATTCGTGTACCGCGACCACGAGGAGCGGGTATTCCGGGTGCAGCATGTCGTCGAGGACGATCACCCCCTGCGGATGCAGGGTGGCGTAGGCGAGGTCGAGGTCGCGGGCGAGGACGGCGCGGGAATGCTCCCCGTCGACGTGCCACAGGCGCACCGGCCCGCCGACCGCAGCGAGCACGTCGGCGGGGACGAGGTCGCGGCTCGCGCCCTTGCGCACCACCGTCCGATCGCGCACGCCCCAGCGCCCGCAATGGCCGAGAAAGCGGTCGAGGACGCCCGCGTCCGGCCAGTCGAAGGTGTCGATCGCGAGCGCCCGCTCGCCCTCCGCCAGCGCGAGGGCGGCGGCGATGAAGAACCGCCCCTCGAAGGTGCCGATCTCGGCCATCGGCCCCATCACGCCCCGCCGGGTCTGGTGGGCCAGGAGCCAGGCGCAGATCGCCGTCGCGAATCGGGACGACATGCCCCGCACGGCGTCGAAGCCGCCGGCCAGATAGGCGTCGGCGGCGGGAAGGGACGAACTCGGCTGCATGGGGTCCTCGTTTGCCCCAGGCTGGCAGGAGATCGGGCGCGCCGCAACGGCCAAGCTTGATCCGGATCAATTTCCGGCCGGCACGGCCGTGGCATGAAGGTCGCGGACGCCCTTGCCCCTACCCCCGGGCGCCCTCCCTTCGCCCGGCCCCGCGCCGGGCTTTCTGTTTTCGCCTACCCGTAGATCCTCCCGCCCCAGGTGGTGGCGAGGAAGTCGTCGAGGCGGATCTGCTCCTGGCGCACGAAGCCGGGGGCGAATTTCCCCGCGGCCCACATCTCGACGACGGCGGCCATCCCGGCCGCGGTGGTGGTCTGGATCGCGGTCGCCGGATAGCCCTCCTGGGCCCGCACCTTCTTGACGTAGCTGACCTGCTGCGGGCGTCCCTGGGTCAGGCCGACCGCGTTCACGTAGATCAGCACGAGGTCCTGCCCCGTCTCCGGCACCGCCTGGTCGAGGATCTCGGTCAGGAGGTCGGGGCGGTCGCCGAGGCCGAGATCCTTGATCACGAAGCGCAGATGGTCCCGGTGGCCGGGATAGCGGATCGTCTTGTAGTTGAGCTCGTCGACGCGCCCGGCGAAGGTCTCGCACATGGTGGCGACCCCGCCCGAGGTATTGAAGGCCTCGTAGGCGACCCCGTCGATGACGATCTGCTCGAGCCCGTCGAGGGGCAGCATCTTGACCGGCTCGCCCCGGTAGAGGGCGTCGCAGGGCTGGAGGTACTCGTTGATCAGCCCGGCCGAGGACCAGGACAGGTAGTACTTCATCTCGTTGTTGGCCGAGAGCGGCAGGGCGCCGACCCGGAGCTCGAGGGACTTCACCTGCTCGAAGGGGTCGATCAGGCTCGCGCCGATGATGTTGACCGCTCCGGGCGCGAGGCCGCATTGCGGCACGAACACCGCCTTGCGGCTCTCGGCGGCGAGGGCCTTCACGTGCCGCGTCGTCGCGGTGTCCTCGGTGAAGTCGAAATAGGACCGCCCCTCGCGCGCGCAGATTCCGGCCACGTCCCGGTTGAGGGTGAAGGGCAGCGCGCTGACGATCGCGTCGTGCTCGCGGGTGAAGCGGGACAGCGCCTCGGCGTCGCGCACGTCGAGGACGACCTCGGCGCCGGGGCCGAGATCGGCGAGGGTCGCCCCGTTCACCCCCGGCACGGAGCCGAGCATGTCGCGCAGCGTCCGCCCGATCTTGCCCGCGCCCAGGATGCCGATGCGCATCGCGCCCTCAGACCGGCTCGGTCTCGGCGCCCGCCTCGGCGAGGTCCTTGAAGCCGCCGACGTTGTAGACCCGGTCGTAGCCCATGTCCTTCAGCGTCTTGCCGGCGAGCGTCGCCCGCCCGCCGGAGGCGCAGTGGAGGAGCACCGTCTTGTCGCGGGAGAAGGCCTTGTCGTGGGTCGGGCTGTCCGGGTCGGCCCGGAACTCGAGCAGGCCGCGGGGGACGTTGACGGCGCCCTTGATCTTGCCGGTCTTCTGCACCTCGGAGGCGTCGCGCAGGTCGACCACCAGGACGTTCTCGCGGCGGATGCGCTCGACCGCCTCGGCCGGCGCGAGCTTCGGCACGACCGCGTTCCCGGCCTCCAGCATCTCCTTGACGGTCAGCGGCATCGATTCCTCCTCGTGAGCACCCGCCAACGCGGCACGCCCCTTCGGGGTTGCCGCGCCCGTGCGGACCGTGCTCAGTCTAGCGGGCTTGTCCCTCCGCCGCGAGGGCCGGATGCGCGCGACCGCCCTGCTCGTTCTCCTGTCCGCCCTGCCGGCGGCGGCGCAGCCGCGCGCGTCCTGCCCGACCGAGACCGTGCGTGAGGTCATCGCCGGCGTGACCGAGCGGGGGGAGATCAGGCTCGCGGAGCGCCTCGTGCGCCTTTCCGACCTGCGCCTGCCGGAGGGAGCGCCGGGCGCGCAGGCGCGGGACTGGCTCGCCTCCCACGCCGGCAAGACCGCGCAGGTCGCCGCCGCCGTGCCCGACCGCTGGGGTCGCCACCCGGCCTCCGTCACCGTCGAGGACGAGACCGGCCCCCTCGACCTCGCCCGAAACCTCGTCGCCGCCGGGCTCGCCCTCGTCGACGCGGAGGCGGCCTTGTGCCGCCCCGAACTCCTCGCCCTCGAGGGACGGGCCCGCGCCGCGGGTCTTGGACTGTGGGCTTCCGACCGCTATAAGCCCGTCGCCGCGGCGGACCTGAAGCGGCTCGAAGCGCTCGTCGGACGGTTCGCGCTGGTGGAGGGCCGCATCCTGAGCGTCGGCGAGCGGCGGCAGCGGACCTACCTGAATTTCGGCCGCGACTGGAAGACGGACCTGACCATCACCATCCCGAAACCCACCTGGGCGATCCTGCGCGAGCGCGGGCTCACCGCCGCCGCCCTGCGCGGTCGGCGCGTGCGCGCCCGCGGCGTGGTGGAGGAATGGCAGGGCCCCGCCCTCACATTGTGGGCGGCGGACCTCCTGGAGCTCTTGGACGAGGACGCTTCGCGGCGATGAGCGGGACCTGGCGGATCGGAGCGGCGGCTCTCGCCCTCGCCCTTGGCGGCTGCGTCGGCGATCCCGGTCCGACGGCGGCGCTGCCGCCCGAGCTGCCGCGGGTCGTCGGCCAGACGACGCCCGACGAGCACCGCCAGCTCGTCGCCGCGTTCGGCGGCGAGGTGCGCGCGCCGGAGGCGGAGCGCCTCCTCGCCGAGGTCGCCCAGCGCCTCGCCCCGGCGACCGAACGCCCGAACGAGACCTTTCGGGTCACCATCCTCGATTCCGCCGCCCTCAACGCCTTCGCCCTTCCCTCCGGCCGGCTCTACGTCACCCGCGGGCTCTTGGCCCTCGCCAACGACACCGCCGAGATCGCGGCCGTGCTGGCGCACGAGATCGCCCACGTGACCCTGCGGCATGCGACGAGCCGGAGCGAGCTGGCGCTGCGCTCCAAGCTCGTGAGCCGGGTCGTCGCCGACGTCCTCAACGATCCCGCCGGCGGCGCCGCCCTCGAGGACCGCTCCCGCTTCACCCTCGCCAGCTTCTCCCGCGGCCAGGAGCTCGAAGCCGACCAGGTCGGCGTGCGCACCCTCGCCAAGGCCGGGTACGACCCCTACGGCGCGGCGCGGTTCCTGACCTCCCTCGACCGCTCCGGCAGCTTCGCCCGGGCGGGGGGCACGGCGCAGGGGAGCGACATGCTCGCCACCCACCCGAGCACCCCCGAGCGCCTCGCCCTCGTCCAGCAGGCGGCGCGCCGCATCGGCGCCCCGGGGATCGGGGAGGGCGACCGCGCCCGCTACCTGTCCGCCATCGAGGGCCTCGCCTTCGGCGACAACCCCGCCGACGGCCTCGTGCGGGGCCGGCGCTACGTCCACGCCCGGCTCGGCATCACCTTCGAGGCGCCGGAGGGGCTCGCGCTCGAGAGCAACGCCCGCGCCGTGATCGGAATCTCCGCCGACGGCGGCCGCCGGTTCCTGTTCGACGCGATCGAGGTCGAGGCCGGCCGCAGTCTCGAGGAGGTGCTGCGCTCGACCTGGAACGACGAGATCGAGACCGCCTCGGTCCAGAGCACCACGGTGAACGGCCTCCCCGCCGCGACCGCTTCCTCCCGCGGCGGCGAATGGGCCTTCCGCCTCGCCGCGGTCCGCATCGGCGACGCGACTTTCCGCATGATCATGGCCCAGCGCAGCGCCCGCGGCCTCGACGCCGCCTTCCGCGGCGCCCTCGACAGCCTGCGCCGGCTCGCGCCCGATGACATGGCCGCCCTGCGGCCGCTGCGCGTCGCGCTCGTCACGGCGGCCGAGGGGGACACGCCGGAGCGGCTCGCGGCCCGCATGGCGACGGATCGGCCGCTCGAGCGCTTCCTCCTCATGAACGGGCTCGAACGGGGCGCGCGGCTGCGGCCGGGCGAGCTTTACAAGATCGTCGCGGAATAGGACGGGGGCGGCATGATCGCGGTCGGCTATGTGCGGCGCATGGCGCGCTACAACCGCTGGCAGAACCAAAATCTCTACGGCGCCGCCGACGGCCTGTCCGACGGGGAGCGGCGGCGGGAGCGGGGCGCCTTCTTCGGCTCGATCCACGCCACTCTCAACCACCTCCTGTGGGGCGACCGCACCTGGCTGAGCCGGTTCACCGACGTGCCGCGGCCCGCGGGCGGGATCCCGGAATCGGTCGCGCTCCATCCGGACTGGGACGGGCTCAAGGCCGCCCGCGCCGCCTTCGACGAGACCATCGTCGCCTGGGCCGACCGGCTCGACCCCGCCTGGCTCGAGGGGGACCTCGCCTGGTACTCGGGCGCGGCGAAGCGGGAGATGAGCGCGCCCAAATGGGTGCTGGTGGCGCATCTCTTCAACCACGGCACGCATCACCGCGGCCAGGTCCATTGCATGCTGACCCAGGCCGGCGCCCGCCCGGGCCCGACCGACCTGCCCTGGATGCCCGCCGACGTCTGAGATCCGTCAGCGCAGCCGGGCCGGACTGCCCGTCACCGTCGCGCCCGGGGGCACGTCCCGGGTCACCACCGCCCCGGCCCCGACGATCGCGTCGTCCCCGATCGTGACGCCCGGCAGGACGATCGCCCCGCCGCCGATCCAGACGTTGCGCCCGATCCGCACCGGCCGGCCGCATTCGAGCCCGCCCCGGCGGAGCGCCGCCTCGCGGGGATGGTCGGCGGCGTAGATCTGCACCGCGGGGCCGATCTGCGACCCGTCGCCGATCTCGACCGGGGCGACGTCCAGGACCACGCAGCCGAAATTGAGGAAGGCACCCGCGCCGAGCCGGATGTTGAAGCCGTAGTCGCAGAAGAACGGAGGCCGCACGACCGCGCCCGCACCGACGAAGGCGAGGCGCTCCAGAAGGAGCCGGCGCAGATCCTCCGGCGGCCGCCCGAGCGCGCCGTTGTAGCGCGCCAGCCAGCCCTGATTCGCCAGCGCCTCCGCCTGCAGTTCGGGATCGTCCGGCCGGTAGAGCGCGCCTGCGACCATCTTCTCCCGTTCCGAACGGGAATCGGGGCGGGTCACGGCGGACGCGGGATCAGTCCTTCGCCCGCTCCACGTACGACCCGTCGGCGGTCATCACCACGATGCGGGTGCCGGTGGCGATGTGGGGCGGGACCATGGTGCGCACGCCGTTCGAGAGCACCGCCGGCTTGTAGGAGGACGAGGCGGTCTGGCCCTTCACGGTCGGCTCGGTCTCGACCACCTCCAGCGTGACCCGCTGCGGCAGCTCGATCGCCACCGCCTGGCCCTCGAAAACCGACAGCATGCAGGCCATGCCCTCCTGCAGGTAGGGGGCCTGGTCGCCGATCACGTCGTCGGACACCACGAACTGGTCGTAGGTTTCCGGGTTCATGAAGTGGAAGCCCTCGCCGTCCTTGTAGAGGAAGGTGTGCTCCCGGTCCTCGACGTGGGCGCGCTCGACCTGCTCGGTGGTCTTGTAGCGTTGCGTCGTCTTGACCCCGTCGGAGATGCGCCGCATGTCGATCTGCGTCGTCGGCGTGCCCTTGCCGGGGAAGAAGCTCTCGGCCGAGATGACGGCGTAGAGCTGGCCGTCGATCTCCAGGATGTTGCCCTTGCGCACGGAGCTTGCGATGACTCTCATGTTTCTCGACCCTGTCCGGCAGGGCGCCTGCCCCGGTTCGGCTCGCACCTAGCCCATCTTCGGCGCGACCGCCACCCCAACGCCGCGCGATCCCTTTCGATGCATCCCTCCCCCTGGTGGGCGCCGCACCGCCACGCCGACCGCCGGCCGTTCCTCCTCGCCCGCAACCGGATCCTCGGGACGCTGCGGCGCTTCTTCGAGGCGGAGGGTTTCGTCGAGGTCGAGGGGGCGGCGCTGCAGGTCTCGCCCGGCAACGAGACCCATCTCCACGCCTTCGGGACGCAGCTGCGCACGACCGCCGGCGAGGCCCGGCCGCTCTACCTCCACACCTCCCCCGAATTCGCCTGCAAGAAGCTCCTGGCCGCCGGCGAACGGCGCATCTTCGACGTCGCGCGGGTCTTTCGGAACCGGGAGCGCGGCCCCCTCCACCACCCGGAATTCACCCTGATCGAATGGTACCGGGCCGAGCAGACCTACGAGGCGCTGATGGCCGACTGCGCCAAGGTCCTGGCGCTCGCCGGCGAGGCCGCCGGCGCCCGCGTGTTCCGCTTCCGCGAGGCGAGCGCCGATCCCTTCGCCGCGCCGGAGCGGCTCACGGTGGCGGACGCCTTCCGGCAGCACGCCGGGATCGACCTGATGGCGACCCTCGATTCGGCCGGCGAGGGCGACGGGGCGGCGCTCGCGGCCGCGGCCCGGGGGGCGGGTCTGCGCGTCGCGGCGGACGACACCTGGTCGGACGTGTTCAGCCGGGTGCTGGTCGAGCGGGTCGAGCCGCGCCTCGGCCACGGCCGGGCCACGATCCTGTACGAGTACCCGGTCCCGGAGGCGGCGCTCGCCCGGCGTAAGCCGTCCGACCCGCGGGTGGCCGAGCGGTTCGAGCTCTACGTCTGCGGGGTCGAGCTCGCCAACGCCTTCGGCGAGCTGACCGATCCGGCCGAGCAGCGCCGGCGCTTCGAGGCGGACATGGCCGAGAAGGACCGCATCCACGGCGAGCGCTACCCCCTCGACGAGGACTTTTTGGCCGCCCTCGCGGCGATGCCCGAGGCGAGCGGCATCGCCCTCGGCTTCGACCGCCTCGTCATGCTCACGACCGGGGCGACCCATATCGAGCAGGTGATCTGGACGCCGGTGGTGGACCCGTGAAGACGCTGCGCAGCCCCGCCGACCTCGCCCGCGCCGGCCTCGTCCCGCCGGAGGGGATCCCGGCGCTCGAAGCCGTCGCCGCCCGTTACGCGGTCGCGATCACGCCCGCGATGGCGGCCCTCGTCGGCGCGTCCGATCCGGCCGACCCGATCGCGCGCCAGTTCGTGCCCGATCCGCGCGAGCTCGAGCGGCGGCCCGAGGAGAGCGACGATCCCATCGGCGACGCGGCCCGCAGCCCCGTCGAGGGCATCGTCCATCGCTACCCGGACCGGGTGCTCCTGAAGCCGCTGCTCGCCTGCGCGGTCTATTGCCGGTTCTGCTTCCGCCGCGAGGTCGTGGGCCAAGGTGACGGGGTCCTGTCGCCGGCCGCCCTCGCCGCGGCGCTCGCCTACATCGCCGCCCGGCCGGCGATCTGGGAGGTGATCGTCACCGGCGGCGACCCGCTCGTCCTGTCGCCTCGGCGCCTGCGCGACCTCGTCCGCCGCCTCGCCGCGATCGAGCACGTGAAGGTGATCCGCTTCCACACCCGCGTGCCGGTGGTCGATCCCGGCCGGGTCGGGCCGGCGCTGGTGCGGGCCCTGCGCGCGCCGGGCAAGGCGACCTACGTGGCGATCCATGCGAACCACCCCCGGGAGTTCGGCCCCGCGGCGCGGGCGGCGCTGGCCCGCCTTTCGGATGCGGGCATTCCGCTGCTCGGCCAATCCGTGCTGCTGCGCGGCGTGAACGACGATCCGGACACCCTCGGGGCGCTGATGCGCGCCTTCGTCGAGAACCGGGTCAAGCCCTACTACCTCCACCACGGCGACCGCGCCCCGGGCACGGCGCATCTGCGCACGACCCTCGCCGAAGGCCGCGCGCTCGCCAAGACGCTGCGCGGGCGCCTCTCCGGCCTGTGCCAGCCGGCCTACGTCCTCGACATCCCCGGCGGCCACGGCAAGGCCCCGATCGGGCCGGACGCCCTGGTCGAGACCGACGGCGCCTGCGCCGTCGAGGACTGGCGCGGGATGCGGCACCGCTACGAGGGGTGAGGGCGAGGAGCTGCCCATTCCCTCTCCCGCTCGCGGGGAGAGGTGCGCGTGCCCGCGGGCGCCCGGCGAAAGGGCCGCGGGGGCTGGCAGCTTGACCAGCCGACAAATGTCGCATGTGATGGCGGCCATCAGCGGGTGTGCGGTCCGCCGGGCGTCGTGCGCGACCTCGGCACCGGCCCGCGGCCGGACGCCGTCCCGCTCGGGGCGGATTCGGGGAGAAGGCGGCCGGTCCGCGGCCGCGACGCAACGTGAAACGGAGTGGGAGAAACAGCATGAAAAAGGCAATCGCCACGGTCGCTTTCGGCTTGGCCGCGAGCCTGTTCGCCTCGGGCGCCTCGGCCCAGGCGACCCTCAACAGCGTCAAGCAGAAGGGCTTTCTGACCTGCGGCTCGAACACCGGCCTCGCCGGGTTCGGCGTCCCGGACGCGCAGGGCAACTGGACCGGCCTCGACGTCGACCTGTGCCGCGCCATCGCCGCCGCGATCTTCAACGACCCGACCAAGGTGCGCTTCATCCCGCTCTCGGCCAAGGACCGCTTCACCGCGCTCCAGTCGGGCGAGGTCGACGTCCTCGTGCGCAACACCACCTGGACGATGTCCCGCGACACCGCCCTCGGCCTCGACTTCACCGGCGTCAACTACTACGACGGCCAGGGCTTCATGGTGCGCAAGTCGCTCAACGTGTCGTCGGCCAAGGAGCTCGGCGGCGCCTCGGTCTGCACCCAGCAGGGCACCACGACCGAGCTCAACCTCGCCGACTACTTCCGTGCCAACAACATGAAGTACGAGGTGGTCGCCTTCGTCAGCGCCGACGAGACCTTCGACGCCTACCTCGCCGGCCGCTGCGACGCCTTCACCACCGACGCCTCCGGCCTCTACGCCACCCGCCTCAAGGCGGCGAACCCGGACGAGCACATCGTGCTGCCCGAGATCATCTCCAAGGAGCCCCTCGGCCCGTCGGTCCGCCACGGCGACAACCAGTGGGGCGACATCGTCCGCTGGACCCACTTCGCCATGGTCAACGCCGAGGAGCTCGGGGTCACCAAGGCGAACGTCGAGCAGATGAAGGGCAACCCGAACCCCGAGATCCGCCGCCTGCTCGGCGTCGAGGGCAAGTTCGGCGAGATGATCGGCCTGCCGAACGACTGGGCCGTCAACATCATCCGCCACGTCGGCAATTACGGGGAGACGTTCGAGCGCAACGTCGGCCAGGGCTCGCCCCTCAAGATCCAGCGCGGCCAGAACGCGCTCTGGACCAAGGGCGGCCTGCAATACGCGCCGCCGGTCCGCTGATCGGTCCTTGAGGTTCCGGCCGGCCCCCTCGGGCCGGCCGGGGTCGCACCCAGCCCCGGAGAAGCGTCTTGGCGAGCTCGGCGGAACCGGCGCGAGGGTCTCTCCTCTACGACCCCAAGGTCCGCGGCCTCGTCTGGCAGGTCGTCCTCGTCGTCCTCATCGGGCTCCTGCTCTACTCGGCCGCGACCAACGCGGTCGCCAACCTGCGCGCCGCCCGCATCGCCAGCGGCTTCGGCTTCCTGAGCAACACGTCGGGCTTCGACGTCAACCAGACCCTCGTCCCCTACAGCGCGACCTCGACCTACGGCCGCGCCTTCGTCGTCGGCCTCCTCAACACGCTCCTCGTCGCCTCGATCGGCATCGTCCTCGCCACCATCCTCGGCTTCGTGGTCGGGGTGGCGCGCCTGTCGAAGAACTGGATCATCGCCAAGGTGGCGATGATCTACGTCGAGGTGATCCGCAACCTGCCGCTGCTGCTCCAGCTCCTGTTCTGGTACAACGCGGTGCTGACGCCCCTGCCGGCGCCGCGGCAATCGGTCGAGCTCGGGGCCGGGTTCTTCCTCAACAACCGCGGCCTGTTCATGCCGCGCCCGCTGCCCGACGACCGGGCCTGGCTGATCCCGGTGGCGCTCCTCATCGGCATCGTCGCCACCATCGTGTTCCGCATCTGGGCGAGCCGCCGCCAGGCGGCGACCGGGCAGCAGGCGCCGGTCCTCACCGTCACTCTCGGCTTCATCCTCGGGCTGCCGGCCCTCGCCTGGCTCCTCCTCGCCGCCACCGGCGGCAACCCGATCGCCTTCGAGGTGCCGCAGCAGCAGCGCTTCAACCTCGTCGGCGGCCTGCAGGTCTTCCCCGAATTCGTGGCGCTCCTCGTCGGCCTCGTCACGTACACGGCGGGCTTCATCGCCGAGGTGGTGCGGGCGGGCATCCTCGCGGTCTCGAAGGGGCAGACGGAGGCGTCCTACTCGCTCGGGCTCAGACCCAACCTGACGCTTCGCCTCGTCGTCATCCCGCAGGCGATGCGGGTGATCATCCCGCCGCTCACGAGCCAGTTCCTCAACCTGACCAAGAACTCCTCCCTCGCGGTGGTGATCGGCTACCCGGACCTCGTCCAGGTGTTCATGGGCACGGTGCTGAACCAGACCGGGCAGGCGCTGGAGGTCGTCGCCATCACCATGGCGGTCTACCTGACCATCAGCCTCGTGACCTCGTTCTTCATGAACGTGTACAACCGCCGCGTGGCGATCGTGGAGCGATGACGTGACCGCGGCCGCCGAGAACTATTTCGTCCGCACGGCGCAGGTCGAGGCGGAGCCGCCGCCCCGGATGGTGCCGGGCCCGATCGCGTGGCTGCGCGAAAACCTCTTCTCGGGCCCGGTCAACACGATCCTGACCCTGCTCGCGATCTACCTGTTGTGGATCCTGATCCCGCCGATCGCGAAGTTTTTGGTCGTCGACGCGGTCTGGGCCGGCACCGACCGCAACGCCTGCCGGGCCGACGTCATCGGCCGCCCGGTCGGGGCCTGCTGGGCCTACGTGATCGACAAGATCAACTACTTCATCTACGGCTCCTACCCGATCAGCCAGCGCTGGCGGGTCGACGTCTTCTTCGTCCTGATGGCGATCGGGATCGTCTGGCTGCTGTGGCTCGACGCGCCCCGGCGCGACCTCGGCGCCCTCTACTTCTTCGTCGCCTTTCCGATCCTGTCCTACCTCCTCCTCGCCGGGTGGTGGACGGTCGGGCTGCCGCCGGTGCCGACGGCCCTGTGGGGCGGCGTGCTCGTCACCTTCGTGGTCGCCCTCGTCGGCATCGTGTTCTCCCTGCCGCTCGGGGTCGTGCTGGCGCTCGGGCGGCGCTCGCGCATGCCGGCGGTGCGCCTGCTCTCGGTCGTGTTCATCGAGACGGTGCGCGGGGTGCCGCTGATCACCGTGCTGATCATGGCGAACACCATGCTGCCCCTGTTCCTGCCCGAGGGGGTGACGGTCGACCGGCTGATGCGGCCCCTCGTCGGCGTCGCCCTGTTCGCCTCGGCCTACATGGCCGAGGTGGTGCGCGGCGGCCTGCAGGCGATCCCGAAAGGCCAGTACGAGGGCGCCATGTCGCTCGGGCTGCCCTACTGGCAGATGATGGGCTTCATCATCCTGCCGCAGGCCCTGCGCATCGTCATCCCGGGCATCGTCAACACCTTCATCGGCCTGTTCAAGGACACGACGCTCGTCTACGTGATCGGCATCTTCGACCTGGTGCGCACGATCGAGGCCTCCCGCGTCGACCCGATCTGGGCCGCGCCGACGGTGAGCCACACGGGCTACGCCTTCGCGGCGATCTTCTACTTCATCTTCTGCTGGGGCATGTCGCGCTACTCGCTCGCCGTCGAGCGGCGCCTCGCCGCCGGCCAACGACGGTGACCCCCATGGCCGCGCCCTCGACCGCCACCACCCCCGCCATCCAGGCCCGCCAGGAAGCGGCGGTGCAGATGATCAACGTGCACAAGTGGTTCGGCGACTTCCACGTGCTGCGCGACATCGACCTCCTCGTCGAGCGCGGGGAGCGCATCGTCGTGTGCGGGCCCTCGGGCTCGGGCAAGTCGACCATGATCCGCTGCATCAACCGGCTCGAGGAGCACCAGAAGGGCCGCATCATCGTCGACGGGATCGAGCTCACCAACGACCTCAAGCGGATCGACGAGATCCGGCGCGAGGTCGGCATGGTGTTCCAGCACTTCAACCTGTTTCCGCACCTGACCGTGCTCGAGAACTGCACGCTGGCGCCGATCTGGGTCAAGAAGACGCCGAAGAAGGACGCGGAAGAGATCGCCATGAAGTACCTGACCCGGGTCAAGATCCCGGAGCAGGCGCACAAGTATCCGGGCCAGCTCTCGGGCGGCCAGCAGCAGCGGGTCGCCATCGCCCGTTCGCTCTGCATGAACCCCAAGATCATGCTGTTCGACGAGCCGACCTCGGCCCTCGACCCGGAGATGGTCAAGGAGGTGCTCGACACCATGGTCAGCCTGGCCGAGGAGGGCATGACCATGCTCGTGGTCACCCACGAGATGGGCTTCGCCCGGCAGGTCGCCGACCGGGTCATCTTCATGGATTACGGCCAGATCGTCGAGATGAACACGCCGCAGGAGTTCTTCAAGAACCCGCAGCACGAGCGCACCAAGCTGTTCCTGAGCCAGATCCTGCACTGAGCGGGGGCCGCGTCGGGCGGGCCCCCTTCCCGCGTCATGGCCGGGCCCGTCCCGGCCACCCACGCGA
>DATLFZ010000190.1:0-6261 GCA_035540795.1 Beijerinckiaceae bacterium
GGGTGTTTCTGTCGCGCGGGCTGTCGGACAATGCCGAGATCCTGGTCTGGGTGCGCGCGGTGGCGACGACGCTGCTCGCCGGCGTCGTGGCGAAGCTCCTCCTCGCCCCGGGCGGCGCGCTGGCGGCGGTGCCGGTGGAGGGCCGCTTCGCGGCGCTGGCGCTGGGGGTCGCCGCCTTCTTCCTGTTCCGCCGCTCGGTGGTCGCCGGCGTCGGCCTCGGCCAGGCCGCCGTCGCGCTCATGGCCTGGTGGATCGGCGCCTGACTACTCGGCCGCCATCGGCAGGGCCGGGGCCGGGGACCGGAAGCGCTCGAGCAGGTCCGCCTCCTCCTTCTTGGCCGCCTCCAGGTTGCGGTGCTTGATGTGGCCGAAGCCGCGGATCTTCTGCGGGATCTCGGCGAGGGCGACCGCGAGGGCGTGGTTCTCCGGCGTGAGCCGCTCGAGGATCTCCGCCACCAGCGCCTCGTAGTCGCGGATCAGGCGCCGCTCCGTGCGCCGCTCCTGCGTGTAGCCGAAGGGGTCGAGGGGCGTGCCGCGCAGCCGGCGCAGCCGGGCGAGGGTGCGGAAGGCGCCCATCATCCACGGGCCGAAGCTCATCTTGCGCGGCACGCCGCTCCTGTCCTTGCGGGCCAGCAGCGGCGGGGCGAGGTGGAACTCGTAGCGCAGATTCTCGCCCTCGAAGGTCGCCGCGACCTGGCGCTCGAAGGAGCCGTCCGTGTAGAGGCGCGCCACCTCGTACTCGTCCTTGTAGGCCATGAGCTTGTGCAGGCTCTTGGCGACAGCCTCGGTCAGGGCCGTGCCGCTCGGCAGCACCTTCGCCTCCGCCGCGCGGACGCGCTCGACGAGGCCGCGATAGCGCTTGGCGTAGCGGGCGCTCTGGTAGTCCGTGAGGAAGGCGACCCGGCGCTCGATCGCCTCGTCGAGGGACTGCGACAGGGCGCGCACGGCGGTCGGGGCCTTGATCCCGGCTAGAAGCTCGGCGAGGCGCTCCGGCTCGGCGGCGGCGCGCCGTCCCCAGGCGAAGGCCTCGAGGTTCATGGCGACCGCCTCGCCGTTGATCTCGATCGCGCGGGTCAGCGCCTCGGCCGACAGGGGCAGCCGGCCGATCTGGTAGGCGTAGCCGAGCATGAACATGTTGGCCGCGATGGCATTGCCGAGGATGCCGGTGGCGATCGCCCCGGCGTCGACGAAGCTCACGCCCTCGCGCCCGGCCGCCTGCAGGATCGCCCGCTTGATGCGCTCGGTCGGCAGGTGGAAATCGGCGCTGCGGGTGAAGTCGCCGGGCATGACCTCGGCGGTGTTGACGACGAGCGCGGTACGGCCCGCGCTGACCGCGGCGAGCACCTTCTTGGTGCCGGTCACGACGAGGTCGCAGCCGAGCACCAGGTCCGCCGCGCCGGCGTTGACCCGGATGGCGTGGATGTCCTCCTGGCTGTTTGCCAGCCGCACGTGCGAGTAGACCGCGCCGCCCTTCTGGGCGAGGCCTGCCATGTCGATCATGCCGAGGCCCTTGCCCTCGAGATGGGCGGCCATGCCGAGGATCGCGCCGATGGTGACGACGCCGGTGCCGCCGATCCCGGTGACGATGATGTTGTAGGTGCGCTCGATCCCCGGCAGCGCCGGCTCGGGGAGCGGGCTCCAACCCTCTCCCGGGGGGAGAGGATCGACGCGCAACGTCGGGGTGAGGGGCGAAGCCTCTGTGGATGAGCCACTCCCCTCATCCGGCCGCTGCGCGGCCACCTTCTCCCCTTGGGAGAAGGGCACGGCCTGCGCCTTCTTCACCTTCGCCCCGTGCACGGTGACGAAGGACGGGCAGAAGCCCTTCAGGCAGGAAAAATCCTTGTTGCAGTTAGACTGGTCGATCTGGCGCTTGCGGCCGAACTCGGTCTCGACCGGCTGCACGGCGACGCAGTTCGACTGGACCGAGCAGTCGCCGCAGGCCTCGCAGACGAGCTCGTTGATGATGACCCGCTTGTCGGGATCGGGGAACGCGCCGCGCTTGCGGCGCCGGCGCTTCTCCGCCGCGCAGGTCTGGTCGTAGATCATCACCGACACGCCCGGCGCCTGCGCCAGCGTGCGCTGGACCTCGTCGAGATCGTCCCGGTGGTGGATTGTCAGCCCCGACGGCCATTGGACCGATTTCGGGTACTTGTCCGGCTCGTCGGTGACGAGCGCGATGCGCTCGACGCCCTCGGCGCGGACCTGGCGGGCGATCATGTCGACCGTGAGCCCGCCCTCGTGCTTCTGGCCGCCGGTCATGGCGACGGCGTCGTTGAACAGGATCTTGTAGGTGACGTTCGTCTTGGTGTGGACCGCCCAGCGCAGCGCCAGCGACCCCGAATGGTTGTAGGTGCCGTCGCCGAGGTTCTGGAACACGTGGCCGCGGGTCGAGAACGGCGCCTCGCCGACCCAGTTGGCGCCCTCCCCGCCCATCTGGGTGAAACCCTCGGTGCCCCGCTCCATCCACTGGACCATGTAGTGGCAGCCGATGCCCGCGTACGCCCGCATGCCCTCCGGCACCTTGGTGGAGGTGTTGTGCGGGCAGCCCGAGCAGAAATGCGGGGTGCGGGTGGCGACGTCGGTCGTCAGGGCGAGGACCCGCTGCGCCTCCTTGAGCCGGTCGACCCGGCCCTGCAGGTCCTCGTCCCGGTGGTAGCGCAGGAGCCGCTCGCCGATGGCGATCGCGATGTCGTTGGGATCGAGGGCGCCCTTGACCGGGAACAGCCACTGCCCCTGCTCGTCCTTCTTGCCGATGCAGACCGGCTGGTTGGCGGTGCCGTAGAGCTCCTCCCGGACCTGCACCTCGATGAGCGAGCGCTTCTCCTCGACCACGATCACGAGGTCGAGGCCGCGGGCGAAGTCGACGAGCTCGCGCTGCGACAGGGGCCAGGGGCAGGCGACCTTGTAGAGGCGCAGGCCCATGTCGCTCGCCTTGACCTCGTCGAGGCCGAGATCGTCGAGGGCCTGGCGCACGTCGAGATAGCTCTTGCCGACCGTGATGACGCCGACCTTGGGCGCCCGGCCGCCCGAGAGGACGAGGTGGTTCAGGTTGTTCGCCCGCACGAAGGCGAGCATGGCGTCGCGCTTGAAGTCGTGGAGGCGCGCCTCCTGCTCGAGGATGCCGTCGCGGGGGCGGATGTTGAGCCCGCCCGGCGGCATGCGGAAGTCGTCCGGGATGACGATCTTGACCCGGTCGATGGAGCCGTCGACGGAGGCGGTCGACTCGATGTTCTCCTTCACGCACTTGAAGGCGACCCAGGTGCCGCAGAAGCGGCTCATGGCGTAGCCGTAGAGCCCGTAATCGAGGATCTCCTGGACGCCGGCCGGGTTCAGGATCGGGATCATCACGTCGACGAAGTGGAACTCGGACTGGTGCGCCACGGTCGAGGATTCGGCGGTGTGGTCGTCGCCCATGAGGGCGAGCACGCCCCCGTGCGGCGAGGTGCCGGCCATGTTGGCGTGGCGGAACACGTCGCCGGAGCGGTCGACGCCGGGGCCCTTGCCGTACCAGACGCCGAAGACGCCGTCGTACTTGCCCTCGCCGCGCATCTCGGCCTGCTGCGTGCCCCACACCGCGGTGGCGGCGAGCTCCTCGTTGAGGCCCGGCTGGAAGACGATGTCGTTCTTCTCGAGCCACTTGCGCGCCCGCCAGAGGTTCTGGTCGAGGCCGCCGATGGGGGAGCCGCGATAGCCGGAGACGAAGCCCGCCGTGTTGAGGCCGGCGAGCCGGTCGCGCTCGCGCTGCATGAGGAGCAGGCGGATGATCGCCTGCGTGCCGGTGATGAAGACCCGGTCGCGCGTCAGGTCGAACTTGTCGTCGAGGCTGACCTGCCTGAGCGCCGTACCCGCCTCGGACATCCGCTCCTCCTCGGCCACCAACGCGAAATTGCACCGGTTGGGTCCGGCGACGTTCGGATCGCAGTTATGTCAGTAATGCTGACATAACTCGCGAGATGGGTCAAACGCCCCTACTCCGCCAGGACCCGGGTCGGCGGGAAGAGCACTTCCACCAGCGTCCCCTCGTCGCGCGCGCTGGTGATGTGGAGCGCGGCGCGGTTCGCCTCGACCAGGGCCTTGGTCAGCGGCAGGCCGAGGCCGGTGCCGCCGCCCCGGCGGGAGGTCGAGAGCTGCCGGAAGGGCTCGAGGGCGGCGGCGATCTCGTCCTCGCTCATGCCGATGCCGGTGTCGCGCACGCGCACCGCGACCTCGCCCCGGTCGGTCACGGCGGTCGAGACGATCACCTGCCCGCCGGCATCCGTGAACTTGATCGCGTTCGAGACGAGGTTCAGCACCACCTGCCGGATCGAGCGCTCGTCGGCCACGATCGGCGGCAGGGTCTTGGCGAAGCTCGTGCGCACGACGATGCGGTCGCGGGCGGCCTGCGGCTGCATGAGCTGCACGCTCTTCTCGACCAGCGCGTTGAGGCGCACGCTGCCGAAGCTCAGCTCCATCCGCCCCGCCTCGATCTTGGCGAGGTCGAGCAGGTCGTTGACGAGGCTGATCACGTGCCCGCCCGAGGCGTGCATGTCGCGCAGGTAGTCCTTGTAGCGTTCGTTGCCGATCGGCCCGAAACGCTCCTCCAGCATGACCTCGGCGAAGCCGATGATGGCGTTGAGCGGCGTGCGGATCTCGTGGCTCATCTTGGCCAGGAAGTCGGATTTCTGGGCGTTCGCCCGCTCCGCCGTGCGCCGCGCGGCGACGAGATCCGCCTCCGCCTTCTTGAAGGCGGTGACGTCGCGCAGGACCGCGCAGTACTTGCGTTCCGGCCCGTCCTCGATGCGCCCCACGGTCATGAACAGGGGGATGCCGCCGCCCTGGCGAACGCGCCCGACCACCTCGCGGCCGTCGTTGAGGAGGCTCGCGACCCCGTCCCCGCGCAGCCCTTCGAGATAGGCGAGGGCGGCGGCGTGGCTCTCCGGCGCGAGGAGCACGATGATGCGCTCGCCCGCGACCTCCCGCTGGTCGTAGCCGAACAGCGCCTCCGCCGAGCGGTTGAGCGACAGGATGCGCCCCGCATCGTCGAGGACGACGACGCCGTCCGTCGCGGTGTCGAGGATGGCGGCGAGCTCCCGGACGCGCGCCTCGGCGGCGTGGAGGTCGAGTTCGAGGGCGCGCAGGCGTTGGACCGGCTCGGCGACGGGCACCCGGCGCACCAGCATCAGCCCCGCCGGGGCGCCCTCCCATTCGACCGTGGTGAGGCGCACCTCGGCCGGCACGCTCTCCCCGTCCCGGCCGGCGAGCACCACCGGGGTGTCGTCCGCCTGCCGTTCGCCGAGGCCGCGGCCGCGGAACAGGGACGAGACGCCGGTCTCGGCCAGCTCGCGCAGCGAGGCGAAGCCGAGGAGATCGAGGAGCTGGCGGTTCGCGAAGACCGGCTCGTCTCCCCGGTGGACCAGCACCCCGGTCGGGAGGCGCTCGAGGAGGCGCCGCGCCTCGCTTGCCGGCGGGGGCCCGCGAAACGGCACCACGGCGCTGCGGCCGGGAGGGGCCTCCGTCTCCTGGTCGTCGAAGCGGGCGCCGAGCGCCCGGGCGATCTCGCGGAAGGCGCTGCGCTCCGCGACGGAGAGGCGGGCGCCGCGCTCTTCCCGCGACGCGGGGTCCCCTTCGGAGGCTGGAGGCGTCGGCTCGCCGGCTTCGTCGACCGGTTCCTGGGGCGACGGCTCCTCCGCCGTGGGTTCCGGGACGGGCTCCTCCGCCGCGACCGGACCCGCTTCGACCGTGCCGTTCTCGGGCTCCTCTTGCGCCTCGGCAGCCGCATCTTGCGTCCCGGCGGGGGCTTCGGACCGCGTGTCGGCCGGGGGCGGCTCCGGCATCGCGGTGCGGGTTTCGCCGCCGCCGGCGGGATCGCCGGTGCGGCACAGGCCGAAGCCGCGGAAGCCGACGAGGGCCCGGTCGTCCCCGCGGACCGGCATGCCCGCGATCTCGACCGGGAGCCAGAGGTCGGTGCCGGCGACCCGCCAGCGCACCACGCGTCCGCTGAAGGTCTCGCGGCGCGAAAAGGCCTCCGCCACGCCTCCCGTGTCCTCGACGAGGGTGCCGACGATCTCGGGCCAGCTGCGCCCGACCAAATCGGCCGCCTCGGCGCCGACCACCTCGGCGAGGGCGTCCGAGACGGCAGTGAAGCGACCATCCGCATCGGCCCGCCACAGGAAGCGCACCGTTCCGCGCCCGCGCAGCCGCTCGGGAAGGACCGCCTTCGTCTCGGTCGCGGCGGGCGGCCGGGGGGCGGCCTTGCGCTCGGGCCGGGGAAGCGGGCCGACGA
>DATLFZ010000191.1:0-8950 GCA_035540795.1 Beijerinckiaceae bacterium
GCCGACGAAGCGGGTCACCGGCGGCAACCTCCCGGTCGAGACCTGGGCCCGGTTCATGCGCGGCGCTCTCGAAGGGACGCGGCCAGTGCCGCTGCCGGGCGGCCGCGGACCCGCGGTCGCGGCGGGCCCGCGCGCCCCGGCGCCGCCCGCGCCGGTCGGCGACAGTGCCTGGATCCCGCCCTCGCCCCAGGACCGCGGCCTGCTCGGCCGGCTGTTCGGGAACTAGGCCGCCCGCGCCCGCCGGCTCGCGACGAAGAGCGCGAGGGCGGCACCGCCGGTGGCGGCGACGACGAGCGGCAGGGGCAGGGCCGAGGCGCCGAGGGCCTGGCCGAGGGCGATGCCGAGGAGCGCCGCGAAGGTCATCTGGCAGATGCCGAGGAGGGAGGAGGCGGCGCCCGCCCGCTCGGGAAAGGGCATCATGGCGCTCGCCTGGGTGGGCGGCAGGGCGAGGCCGACGCCGAGGGTGTAGATCGCCATCGGCCCGATCACCGCGAGCGGCGAGGCAACGAGGAGCATCATCGCGAGCATGCCGAGCCCGCCGGCCGCGAGGCAGGCGACGCCGAGCGCGATGGTGCCGTCGAGCCCGCGCCGGCCGACGATCGCCTGGGCGATCAGCGTGCCGGCGAGATAGCCGAGCACGACGAAGCCGAAGGAGAAGCCGTAGGCGAGCTCGGACAGGCCGTAGACCCCCTGCAGGACGAAGGACGAGCCGGAGATGAAGGCGAAGAGCCCGCCGTAGGTCAGGGCCGCGAGGCCGACATAGGTGCGGTAGGTGCCGTGGCCGAGGAGGAAGCGGAAGCCGCGCAGGATCGCCCCGAAGGAGAGCGGCCCCGGCGTCCGGGCCCGGATCGTCTCGGGAATCATGGCGGCGGCGATGGCGGCGAGCGCGCAGCCGAACACCACCGTGGCGACGAAGTTCGCCCGCCAGCCGGCGGCCGTGTGCAGCACGCCCCCCAGAACCGGGGCGACCGCGGGCACGAGCCCCATGATCGCGCCCATGCGCGACAGCTCGCGGCCGGCATGGGCGCCCTCGTACAGGTCGCGGACCATGGCGCGGGCGAGGACGATGGGGCCGCTCGCCCCGAGGGCCTGGACGAAGCGAGCGCCGACCAGGGCCTCGATCGTCGGCGCGAGGGTGCAGGCGACGCTCGCGAGCACGAACAGGCCGAGCCCGAACAGGAGCACCGGCCGCCGGCCGAGCCGGTCGGAAACCGGCCCGTAGACGAACTGGCCGACGGCGAAGCCGAGGAGGAAGGCGGACAGCGTCAGCTGCGCGCCGGCGGTGGTGGTGCCGAGGTCGCCGGCGATCGCCGGCAGCGACGGCAGGTACATGTCGGTGGCGAGCGGGCCGAGGGCGGTGAGCAAGCCCAGCACGGCCGTCATCGCGAGCGTGCCCGGCTTCAGGCGCATCTCAGCCGTAGCGGTGCAGGTCGGTCCCGTGGCGCTTGAGCCAGCGCTCCGCCTCTTCCGTGCGCGGGCACAGCCCGTGCACCACCCGCCAGAACCGGTGCGAGTGGTTCATCTCCTTGAGGTGCGCGACCTCGTGCGCGGCGAGGTAGTCGAGCACGAACGGCGGCGCCAGGATCAGGCGCCAGGAGAAGCTCAGGCACCCCTTGGCCGAGCACGAGCCCCAGCGGCTCTTGGTGTCGCGCACGGTCAGGCGCCGGGCCGGCTTGCCGAGCGCCGCGGTGTGGCGCAGGACCGACTCGGCGAGGTCGCGGCGCGCCTCCCGTTCGAGGAAGTCGCGCACGCGCCGGGGCACGTGGGCCGCCTCGCCGGTGACGGCGATCACCGGCGCGCCGTCCGGGTCGTGGGTCGCCGCCGTCACCCCGCGCACGTTCGACCAGTGCACGATCCGGTGCGGCACGCCGCGGAAGGGGATCACGGCGCCGTGGGTGAAGACGACCCGCTCCGGCACCTTGGCGAGGCGGACCGCGATCCAGCCGCCGTGGGCGTCGGCGAAGCGTTGCGCCGCGGAAAGATCGACCGCCGGCGGCAGGGTCAGGACGATCTCCCCGGTCGCGCTCGAGACCCGCAGGGTGATGCGCCTTGCGGCGGCGCGCCGGCGCAAAGCCACGCGGAACCGTTGCCCCTGATGGGCGACGTCGAGATGGGCCGGGTCGGGAAGCGTGCGCCGAAAGAGTGCGAATCGCATGGTTCTACACTGCCCCGGCGGGACAAGCGTGTCAGTGCCGCGCAATGTCGCCTTGACCGGGGCGGCGCCGCCCCGGCAGCGGGATCAGCCCGCGACCTTGACGAGGCGGGGGGCTTGGCGGACCGGCTTCGCCTCCATCTCCTGGTTCAGGATGAAGTCGGCGATCCGCGGGGCGGTCTCGGCCCGGAAGCGGGAGCCGTTGAACACGCCGTAATGCCCGACCCCCATCTGGAGATGGTAGACCTTCTTCTCCACCGGCAGGTTCGGCGTGAGCTGGAGCGCCGCGAGCGTCTGGCCGACGCCCGAGATGTCGTCCTTCTCGCCCTCGACCGCCATGACGGCGCAGCGGCGGATGGCGGCAAGGTCGACGGGGGCGTCCCGGTGCTTCATCGTGCCGTTCGGCAGCTCGTGATTCACGAACACCTTTTCGACCGTCTGCAGGTAGAACTCGGCCGTGAGGTCCATGACCGCCAGGTACTCGTCGTAGAACTCCCGGTGCTTCTCGGCCGAATCGCCGTCGCCGCGCACCAGGTGCTTGTACATGTCCCAGTGGGCGGTGAGGTGCCGGTCCATGTTCATGGCCATGAAGCCGGAGAGCTGCAGAAAGCCCGGATAGACGTCGCGCCAGAAGCCCGGATAGGCGGCCGGGACCTTGACGATGCAGTTGCGCCGGAACCACTCGACCCCGCGCTCCTGGGCGAGCTGGTTGACCGCGGTCGGCGAGCGCCGGGTGTCGATCGGACCGCCCATCAGCACCATGGAGCGGGGGGTGTAGGGGTCGTCCTCGGCCTCCATCCGGGCGATCGCCGCGATCACCGGGACCGAGGGCTGGCACACCGCCATCACGTGCAGGTCGGGGCCGAGGGCCCGGAACATGGAGATCAGGTAGTCGACGTAGTCGTCGAGGTCGAAGCTCCCGGCCGAGAGCGGCACCATGCGGGCGTCGATCCAGTCGGTGATGAAGACCTGGTGGGTCGGCAGGAAGGTCTCGACCGTGCCGCGCAGGAGCGTGGCGTAATGGCCCGACATGGGCGCGACCATCAGCACCTTCGGCTGGGGCCGGTGGCGGAAATTGAGGGCCCGGTCGAACGACACCACCTGGCAGAAGGGGCGCTCCCAGACGACCCGCTCGGTCACCGGCACCCGCTGCCCGTTCACCACGGTGGTGTCGAGGCCGAAGGCCGGCTTGCCGTAGCGTCGGGTGGTGCGCTCGAAGAGCTCGCAGGCCGCCGCCATGGTGCGGCCGTAGGGGGTGTGGGCGAGGGGGTTGATCGGATTCTTGAACAGGAGATGGGTGGCGTCGTTGGCGGCCCGCGCCGGACTGAGCATCCAATGCGCGGCTTCGTACCAGTAATACGACAGGTCCATCCAAAAACCCCCAGACGCCGGGAGCCCTCTGTCCGCGCTCGCACGTGGCCGGGGCGTTACCCAGGAACCGGCAGCGGGAGTGTATGGTTCCAATTTCGCATTGCAACACTGGATAATGCATTGCAAAGCGAAGCTTGTGGACTGTGCCATTTTGGCCGCCCTCGGCTCCGGCGCCGTTGGAGGCCGGGCCGCCCCCGCCTATCCTGAAGGGCGATGTTCGACCTTCACCCGACCGTGCTCGGCCAGGACGCGCGGCGCTTGCGCCTCGACACGCTCGTGCGCCTGCGGTGGCTCGCGGTCACCGGGCAGAGCGCGGCGGTGGCCGTCGTGCATCTCGGCCTCGGCTTCCCGCTGCCCTTCGCGCTCTGCTTCATGGTCATCGCGGCCTCGGCCGCCCTCAACCTCGCGCTGCGCATCCACTATCCGGCGAGCCATCGGCTGAGCGACAACGCCGCCACCTTCCTCCTCGCCTTCGACATCCTGCAGCTCGGGGTCCTGCTCTACCTGACGGGCGGGCTGCAGAATCCCTTCGCCATGCTGTTCCTGGCGCCGGTCCTGATCTCGGCGACGGCGCTGCCGCCGGAGCGGACGCTGGGGCTCGGCCTCCTCGCGGTCGGCACGGCGACGATCCTGGTCCTCGTGCACCGGCCCCTGCCCTGGGCGGGGGAGCCGGCGCCTCAGCTGCCGTTCCTCTACGTGAGCGGGGTGTGGACCGCGATCCTGCTCGGCGCCGCCTTCACGGGGGTCTACGCCTGGCGGGTCGCCGAGGAGGCGCGCCAGCTCGCGGAGGCGCTCTCCGCGACGGAGCTCGTGCTGTCCCGGGAGCAGCACCTGTCCCAGCTCGACGGGCTCGCCGCTGCGGCGGCGCACGAACTCGGCACGCCCCTCGCCACCATCGCCCTCGTGGTCAAGGAGCTCCGTCACGCCCTGCCGAAGGAGGGCAGCGTCGCCGACGACCTGAAGCTCCTGCAGGAGCAGGTCGAGCGCTGCCGCTCGATCCTCGGCAAGCTCACCTCGCTCGACGACGAGCAGGAGGGTTTTCTCCAGACCATGACGCTCGGCCACCTCCTCGAGGAGGTGGTGGAGCCGCAGCGGGCGGTCGGCGCGGACATCGCCGTCGAGACGGGCGGGGACGGCCCCGAACCCCTGTGCCGGCGCAACCCCGGCCTCCTCTACGGGCTCGCCAACCTCGTCGACAACGCCGTCGATTTCGCATCCGCGAAAGTGTCCGTGTCGGCGCGCTGGAGCCCGGATCAGGTCCGGATCGACATCCGCGACGACGGCCCGGGCTTCGCCGCCGAGGTGCTTCTGCGGGCCGGCGAACCCTACGTCACCACCCGGGGGGGCTCGGAGGAGGGCGGCGGGCTCGGCCTCGGCCTGTTCATCGCCAAGACCCTGGTCGAGCGCTCGGGGGCGCAGCTCTCCCTCACCAACGCCCTTCCGCCCGAGACGGGAGCGCGGGTGCGCATCGTCTGGCCCCGGGCCGCGTTCGAGGATCCCCGCCCCGCCCGGGTGCCGCGCCGGGAGGCGATGACGAACGGGTAACCCGTTCCTATATGGGGACCATCATCGATTTCAGGGACGTCGCGGCCCGCCGCGACGTCGGGAGAGGAAGATGGACGCGCAGGTCCCCTTCGAGGCTCGCGCCGAAAAGAGCCTTTTGATCGTGGACGACGACAAGCCGTTCTCCAGCCGCCTCGCGCGGGCCATGGAGGGCCGCGGCTACCAGGTCCGGGTCGCCGAGAGCGTGGCCGACGGCATCGCGGCGATCGACAGCGAGGCTCCGGCCTACGCGGTCATCGACATGCGCCTCGGCGACGGCAACGGCCTCGACGTGATCGCCCGGCTGAAGGAGCGGCGCCCGGACGCCCGCGGGGTGATCCTCACGGGCTACGGCAACATCGCGACCGCCGTCACCGCGGTGAAGCTCGGCGCCTTCGACTATCTGGCGAAGCCCGCCGACGCCGACGAGATCCACGCCGCACTGATGGCCGAGCCGGGGGAGCGGGCCGACCCGCCCGAGAACCCGATGTCGGCCGACCGGGTGCGGTGGGAGCACATCCAGCGCGTCTACGAATTGTGCGGACGCAACGTGTCGGAGACGGCGCGCCGTCTCAACATGCATCGGCGCACGCTCCAGCGGATCCTGGCCAAGCGCGCGCCCCGCTAGACGAGGCGCGCCTCCGGGTCGGCGAGGGCGTGCAGCGCCCCCGCCGCGGCCCGCGCGAACCGCAGGGTGACGGCCTTGCGCCGGGCGCCCGCCAGCGGGTGCTCCGGCGGCTCGCGCAGCAGGGCCGCTCCGAAGGCGTCGGCGACGATGAGCCCGGCGGTCGCCGGCAGGATCTCGACGGGCACCGTCTCCGGCACGGCGAAGCAGAACCGGTCGCAGAAATCCCGGTAGTCGGGCCATTTCCCGTCGGCGCGGAAATCGGCGACGCTCGACTTGATCTCGACGATGGTGATGCGGCCGTCGCCCGAGAGCGCGATCACGTCGGCGCGACGGCCGTTCGCCAGGGTGAATTCCGGCAGGGTGGCCTGGCCGAGCTGGGCGAAGAACCGGCGCACCCCGCGCTGCACGCAGGCGGCGGTCGGCGACTGGCGCCGGTCGGGGGGAAGGGTGAGGGCGACGGCGGGCATGCGAACAAACCGGGAATGGCCTCACCTTGACTCGCCCCGGCGTGCGAATCAAGCGGCTCCTCCCCGGGTGGTGCGGTCCGCTAGATCACGTCGAGGGGCCGCTTGCGGGCGGGCGGCGGGAAGGCGGCGTCGATCTGTTCGAGGTCGGCCTCGGTCAGGACGAGGTCGAGGGCCGCCCGGTTGTCGCGGAGATGGGCCGGGTCGACCGCCTTCGGGATCGCGATCATCTCCGGGCGTCGCAGGACGAAGGCGAGGGCGACCTGGAAGGCGCTCGCCCCGTGCCGGCGCCCGATCTGGGCCAGAATGTCCGCCCGGGGCAGCCGGCCCTGCTCGACCGGGCTGTAGGCCATCGCCGGCACGCCGCGCTCCGCCATCCAGGGCAGGAGGTCGAATTCGGGCCCGCGCCTTCCGACGTTGTAGAGGATCTGGTTCGTCGCGCAGCGGTTTCCGCCCGCGACGGCGAACAGCTCCTCCATGTCGTCGGTGTCGAAGTTGCTCACCCCCCAGGCGCCGATCTTGCCCGCGCGCAGGAGGTCCTCGAAGCCGTCGACGGTCTCCTGCAGGGGCACGCCGCCGCGCCAGTGGAGCAGATAGAGGTCGATCCGCTCGGTGCGCAGGCGCTTCAGGGAGCGCTCGCAGGCCTTGCGCACCCCGCCCCGGTCGGCGTTGTGGGGATAGACCTTGCTGACCAGAAAGACCGCGTCGCGGCGGCCGGCGATCGCCTCGCCGACCACCTCCTCGGCGCCGCCCTCCCCGTACATCTCGGCGGTGTCGATCAGGGTGAGGCCGAGGTCGAGCCCGAGCCGCAGCGCCGAAACCTCCCGGGGCCGCTGCGCCCGATCCTCGCCCATGCGCCAGGTGCCCTGGCCGAGCGCCGGGACCTCCTCGCCGCCGGGGAGCCGGACGGGCATCAGCCGCGTCCGACGAAGGGCATCTTGGTGGCCATCACGGTCAGGAACAGGACGTTCGCCTCGAGGGGGAGGCTCGCCATGTGGGCGACCGCGTTCGCCACGTGCTGCGGGTCCATGAGCGGCTCGGCCCGGACGGAGCCGTCCGCCTGGGGCACCCCGTCCTTCATGCGCCGCGCCATGTCGGTCTCGGCGTTGCCAATGTCGATCTGGCCGACGGCGATGTCGTACTTGCGCCCGTCGAGGGAGAGGGACTTGGTGAGGCCGGTGACCGCGTGCTTCGTCGCCGTGTAGGGGGCCGAGTTCGGCCGCGGCGCATGGGCCGAGATCGAGCCGTTGTTGATGATGCGCCCGCCCCGCGGGTTCTGGTCCTTCATCAGGCGGAAGGCGCCCTGCGCGCACAGGAACGAGCCGGTGAGGTTCGCGTCCACCACGGCCTTCCACTGGGCGAAGGTGAGCTCCTCGACGGGGATGGCGGGGGCGCCGGTGCCGGCGTTGTTGAACAGGAGGTCGAGCCGGCCGAAGCGGTCGCGGATCGTCCCGAACAGCGCCTCGACGGAGGCGGGGTCGCCGACGTCCGTCGGCACGGCGAGGGCGCCCCCGCCGATCTCGGCGGCGCAGGCCTCGAGCGGCTCCCGCCGGCGGCCGGCGAGCACCATCGTGTACCCCTGTTTCGCCAGGGCGAGGGACACGGCGCGGCCGACCCCCGTCCCCGCCCCGGTCACCAATGCGATCCTGTCGGCCATGCCGTCCTCCCGCTTCGCGTGGGGCTCACCCTAGAAAGCGAGGCCGAAATGGCAAGCCGGATCGCGGTCAGGCGAGGAGCGTCATCAGCAGGAGAACCAGGAAGATCGCCAGGAACACGCCGAACAGGATGCGCGCGATCGAGGCCGCCCCGGCGGCGACGCCGGTGAAGCCGAGCACGCCGGCGACGAGGGAGATCACGAGGAAGACGAGGGCCCACCACAGCATCGCCGCACCTCCTGGATGGCCGGGCAACGGCCGCCGGCGAGTTCCGGTTCCGGGGCGCCGCGCCGGGGGCCGCGGCTCGACAGGAGCGCCGGGAAGGCGCACCCTGCCGGCCATGCCCGACATCGGCCTCGTCCTCGCCCTCGAAAGCCGTCTCGTGAACGCCTGGCCGTCCTTCGAGATCCAGCTCGCCGACGGCTGGATCCTGCGCTTCGCCGGCGGCTACTCGAAGCGGGCGAACGCGGCGACGCCGCTCCGGCCCGGCGCCGGCGTCGACGACGACCTCGTGCAGCACGTGCTGCGGGCCTATTCCCGGCAGGGCATCCGCCCGACCTTCCGGCTCACCGGGGTCGAGGCGCCCGAGGTCGACGCCCGTCTCGCCGCGCACGGGCTCGTGGAGATCGAGCCGACCTACGGCATGGTGGCCCCCCTCGACGGGGTCGAGGAGATGCCCCTCGACGAGTCGGTCGCCATCGAGCCGACCGTCAGCCGCGACTGGGTGCGGGAGGCCGCGACCGCCTATGGCGGCGACAAGGCGGACGACGCGCTGCTGGTCGAGATCGTCTCGCGCATCCGCCAGCGGGCCGGCTTCGCCACGCTCTCCCTCGACGACCGGCCGGTGGCCTGGGGCCTCGGCGTGATCGAGCGCGGCTACGTCGGGCTCTACGACATCGTGGTGGCGCCGGACCTGAAGGGGATCGGCCTCGGCCGGCGCACCATGCTGAGCCTGATGGCCTGGGGCCGCGCCAACGGGGCCCGCTTCGCCTATCTGCAGGTGCGGGAGGAGAACGAGGTGGCGCGCTCCCTGTACCGGTCCCTCGGCTTCTCCGACGCCTACCGCTACACCCACCGGGTCACGCCGGCGCCGGCCGGGGCGTGAGGGTGGCGACGACGGCGCCGGCGACGATGAGGG
>DATLFZ010000192.1:0-4085 GCA_035540795.1 Beijerinckiaceae bacterium
CGACCAGGGCCGCCGCGGCGACGAGCCAGAGACGGACGTCGTTCGCATGCATTCTCATGATGGGCTCCTTCCGATCGGCGACGCCGGCGCCGCGCGCCCGGCGCGCTCCGTTCCTCACTGCACGACGTGGACGATCCGGCGCGTGTCCGGGTCGACGATGACGACCTGGTCGCCGAGCCGGGCATAGCCGTACGGCCCGAGCCCGATCTGTGCCGGGAGGTCCCGCAGCTCGATGCCGCTCGGCAGCGTGGCGCCCGGGGCCATGCGGATCGGACCCGGCACGGCGCCGTTCTTGCCGGCGAGTTCCCGGATCTGCTTCTCCTGATCGGGGTTGATCGGAAGCTCCGTGATCAGGGGCGCGTCGAGCCTCGGCTCGCCGGTGGTGGGCGGGTCCGCCCGCTGGGCGAGGGCGGATCCGAGCATCAGGACACCGGCGGCGAACGCCGCGCTCACGAGTCTGGCTGACATGACGCCTCCTTCCCGCGAGGTCGCGGGCTTCAGTGGATCGGTACGCGTGCGTCCACCTCGAACAGAGGCGGGTTGCCGATCGCCCAGATGCGCGCCTTCGACGGCATGGGCCCGGTCTTGGCGGCGAGACCGAAGAAGAAGGTGGTGTTGGCGTCGTTCGGACCGCCGGAAAGGCAGAGCGGCTTGCTGAACGTGAACTCGATCACGTCCCCCGTCTTCATCGCCCCGGCGAGGTTGATCGTGCCGAGCCCGCCGGCGGTGATGACGAACACGTCCGCGAGGGCGGAACCGCCGGTGTAGGGGAGCTTGACCACCGGCCCGAAGTTGAGGACGAGCCCGCCGAGGCACTCCGCCGTGCCGGAGGCCTGGGTCAGGCTCACCCGGTAGACGTAGCCGGTGAGGCCGGCCGCCGGCGTCCCCGCCACGCTCGTGAAGATGCGCGACTGCAGCCAGGCCGTGCCGGGCGCGGAGATGTAGGGCAGGTCGATGAACCCCACGGAATCGGTCACCGGGATGACGCAGGTCGGCCGGAACACGCAGTTGACCGCCGGCGCGGACACCTCGACGACGGTCAGCTGTTGGCCGGCGGCGGGAAGCGAAGCCGCGGCGAGCAGCAGCGCGGAGAGGACGACCCGGAACCGGTCCATGGCGAGGCCCCGTGCAGGTACTCTGCACATTGCGCCCGCGCCGCGATTAACACAAGTAAAAATTGCACGAACACGACCGCTCCCGCGCAAGCTTGGCGGTCCGCGCGGTCGGCCCCACGAAAAAGGGCCCCGGAGGGCCCTTTCCCGAAAGCTGCGGGAGCGTCAGGCCGAGGCCTGCTGGATCCACTTGGAGAGGTCGCCCTTCGGGCTCGCCCCGATCTTCTGGCTCACCTGCTGCCCGCCCTTGAACATCAGGAGGGTGGGGATCGAGCGGATGCCGTAGCGGGCCGAGACGCCGGGATTCTCGTCGACGTTGACCTTGGCGATCTTGATCCGGCCCTGCATCTCCGAGGCGATCTCCTCGAGGGCGGGGCCGATCATCCGGCAGGGCCCGCACCACTCGGCCCAGAAGTCGACGACCACGGGCTCGGCGGACTTCAGGACGTCCTGCTCGAAGCTCGAATCGGTCACCTTCACCGTCGCCATCGCGTCATCCTTTCGAACCTGTCGCCCGGGAAGGTAGGAGCGGCTCCGGAGGGGGTCAAGGCGAGGCGGGGCGGCGCCCGGTGCAGGGCCGGGGCCGCCCGGACGGCATCACTTCGCCGCGATCACGGCGATCTCCACCGTGTATTGGGGCGCGGCGAGGCGCGCCTCCACGGTCGCCCGCGCCGGCGTGTTGCCGGGCGACACCCAGGCGTCCCAGACCGCGTTCATCTCGCCGAAGGTGCCGATGTCGGTGAGCCAGATGTTGGCCGACAGGAGCTTCGACTTGTCGGTCCCGGCCTGCGCGAGGATGCCGTCGATGATCGAGAGAATGTCCTTGGTCTGCTCGGTGACGCTGCGCCCGGCCGCGTTCTGCGAGACCTGCCCGGCCACGTAGACCGTGTCCCCGTGGACCACCGCCTTGCTCATGCGCGGGCCCGGATCGATGCGTCGGATCATGCCGTCCTCCCTGGTTTGGCGGCCCCGTTCTGGCGCCTCGGCGCCTGCGCGTAAAGCCAGGAATCGGGTGTCGGCCCGGTCCGGGCCCGGGTACAAGACGGACAGCCCCCGAGGACGCTCCCATGCTCGACACGCTCCGCGACGTCGCCCTGCCCGCCCCGCCGGCCCCCGAGGGGCCGAGCGCCGATTACGAGCGCGTGCGGCGCATCATCGCCTTCCTCTCCCAGCGCTGGCGCGACCAGCCGTCCCTCGAGGCGATCGCCGACCATGTCGGCCTGTCGACCACGCAGGTGCACCACCTGTTCCGGCGCTGGTGCGGCCTGACGCCGAAGGCCTTCCTGCAGGCGATCACCCTCGACCGGGCCAAGGCCCTCCTCGCCGATTCCGCGAGCCTGCTCGACGTCACCTACGAGGTCGGGCTGTCGGGCCCCGGCCGCCTGCACGACCTGTTCGTGACCCACGAGGCGATGACGCCGGGGGACTACAAGACGGGCGGCGCCGGCCTCGTGATGCGCTACGGCTTCCACCCGTCCCCCTTCGGGGAGGCGATCCTCGTCGCCACCGAGCGCGGCCTCGCCGGCCTGGGCTTCGTCGACGGCGACCGGGCCGCGGCCCTCGCCGACATGCGGCGGCGCTGGCCGCGGGCCGCCTACGAGGAGGACGCCGCCGCGACGGCGCCGCTCGCGGCCCGCATCTTCGATCCCGCGCACTGGTCGCCGGACCGGCCCCTGCGGGTCGTCCTCATCGGCACCGATTTCGAGGTGCGGGTCTGGCGCACGCTGCTCGGCATCCCGCTCGGGCGCGCCACGACCTATTCGGACGTGGCGAACCGGATCGGCAAACCCTCCGCCTGCCGCGCCGTCGGCGCCGCCGTCGGCAAGAACCCGATCTCCTTCGTCGTCCCCTGCCACCGGGTCCTCGGCCGCTCCGGCGCGCTGACCGGCTATCACTGGGGCCTGACCCGCAAGCAGGCGATTCTGGGCTGGGAGGCGGGGGTGACGGGGTAGTGTCGATGGAGAACCGGTGATATAACCGGACTCTGTCGGAGAAGGTCCGTGAGCCGTTCGAGCCCGTCCCAGCGCCGCGCGAGCCAGAGCTACCGCCGCCGTGCCGCGGCGCGCGGCCTGGCCCGTGTCGAGTTGAGGGTGTCGCGCGAAGATGGGGCGTTGCTTCGCGCCGTCGCGGACAGGCTCAAGCAAGGGGACCCCGAGCGCGCAGCCGCTTTGCGCTCCACCTTGCGCGAGGCCCTCGCGCGTGAAGAGCCGGTCCGCACGGTCCTAGACATCTTCGGTTCGGACCTCCCGGACGAGGTGTTCGAGGGGGTGTTCGACGCGCCCCGAACCGAAGCGGAGTGGCGCTCGGTCGAGTTGTGAGGTTTCTTCTCGACACGAACGTTCTTTCCGAGCTCCGAAAACGCGAGCGGGCCCATCCAAACGTGTTCCGATGGGCCCAGGCCACCGACCCGCGGGACCTCGCGACGAGCGTCCTCGTCCTGGCGGAGATTCGGCGGGGGATCGAGCTGAAGCGCCGCAGCGACGCCGAGCAGGCGAG
The DNA here is from genome assembly GCA_035540795.1 of Beijerinckiaceae bacterium. Lineage (GTDB taxonomy): Bacteria > Pseudomonadota > Alphaproteobacteria > Rhizobiales > Beijerinckiaceae > JAJKJG01. The sequence continues at coordinate 3,609 of DATLFZ010000192.1, forward strand.
AATGCTGGACCGCTGGTTCCGACGCATGCGGGAGCGTCTGGGAGACCGGGTCATACCGATCGACGAAGCCATCGCAGACGCCTGGGCCGTTCTGAACGTGCCCCGCCCGCTGCCACTCGTCGACGGGCTCCTCGCGGCGACGGCCCAGGTGCGGGGCCTCGTTCTCGTGACGCGGAACACGGCCGACGTGGCCCGGACCGGGGTCCCGGTCCTCGACCCTTTCGAGGCGTAGGCGCAGCTCGGAACATTCCTCCGTCATTCCGTGGCGCCCGGAGGGCGAGCCCGGAACCCGTGAACACCGGCGGTGCCCGAAGGAACGTGACGGCTCCGAGATCCACCCACGTCGTGTTCATGGGTTCCGGGCTCCTCGCTGCGCTCGGCCCCGGAATGACGGGCGTCGAGCCTTGCCCGACGCCTCATCTACGCGCCGTTCGCGGCGCTGCCTGACGTCCTATCGGATCTCGCTCGGGCCGAGGG
>DATLFZ010000193.1:0-17136 GCA_035540795.1 Beijerinckiaceae bacterium
CCGCCCGCCAGCGTCGGCAGGTCGAGCGGGCGGAAGCCGTAATGGTTCAGCCAGCGCACGTCCGCCTCGAAGAAGGGGCGGAGGTCCGGCATGCCGTATTTGAGCATGGCGATGCGGTCGATCCCCATGCCCCAGGCGAAGCCCTGGACCTGGTCCGGATCGAGGCCGCAATTGCGCAGCACGTTCGGGTGCACCATCCCGCAGCCCAAAATCTCCATCCAGTCCTCGCCCTCGCCGAAGCGGACCTCGCCGCCGCGGCGCGAGCACTGGATGTCGACCTCGGCCGAGGGCTCCGTGAACGGGAAGAACGACGGCCGGAAGCGCATCTTCACGTCCTCGACCTCGAAGAACGCCTTGCAGAACTCCTGCAGCACCCACTTCATGTTGGCGATGGTGGCGCTCGTGTCGATGACGAGCCCTTCCACCTGGTGGAACATCGGCGTGTGAGTCTGGTCGGAATCGTGCCGGTAGGTCCGGCCCGGGATGATCACCCGGATCGGCGGCGGCTGCGTCTTCATGGTGCGGATCTGCACCGGCGAGGTGTGCGTGCGCAGGACCTTGCGCTCGCCCCGGTGGTCCGGCGGCAGGAAGAAGGTGTCGTGCATCTCCCGGGCCGGATGGCCCTCGGGGAAGTTGAGCGCCGTGAAGTTGAGGTAGTCGGTCTCGATGTCCGGCCCCTCGGCGACCGAAAAACCCATGTCGGCGAAGATGGCGGTGAGCTCGTCGATGACCTGGCTGATCGGGTGGATGCGGCCGCGGGTCTCCGGCCCCTCGCGCACCGGCAGGGTGACGTCGACGCGCTCGGCGGCGAGGCGCGCCTCGAGGGCCGCCTCGGCGAGGTTTTCGCGGCGGCGCCCGATCGCGGCCTGGACGGTGTCGCGCAGGCCGTTGATGAGGGGGCCCTTCTCCTTGCGCTCCTCCGGCGACATCGCGCCGAGCGTCTTGAGGAGTTCGGAGACGGCACCCTTCTTGCCGAGGGCGGCGACGCGCACCGCCTCGAGCGCGGCCTCGTCGGGCGCGCCCTCGACCTTCGCCAGGAGGTCGCGTTCCAGGATGTCGAGATCGGTCATGGGGTCCTGACGTGCGTGCGGCGCGGCCAGGAACCGGGTTCGGCGCGAAAGGTCAAGCGCTTCCCGGCCGCTGTTCGAGGGGGCTCCCCCGGAAGGCCTCGGAAGGCGGGGCGGCGGCGCGGGGACCGCGCCGCCCGCTCGTGGTCGCTTACGCGGCGGGCTTGTCGGCGGGGAGCGCCGCCTTCGCCTGCTCCACATAGGCCGCGAAGGCCGCCGGCTCGCGGATGGCGATGTCCGACAGGAGCTTGCGGTCGACCTCGATCCCGGCCTTGTTGAGGCCGTCGATAAATCGCGAATAGGTCAGGCCGTGCTCGCGCACCGCGGCGTTGAGGCGCTGGATCCACAGGGCGCGGAAGGTGCGCTTGCGGTTCTTGCGGTCGCGATAGGCGTACTGCATCGCCTTCTCGACAGCCTGCTTGGCGATGCGGATGGTGTTCTTGCGGCGGCCGTAGAAGCCTTTTGCGGCCTCCAAAACCTTCTTGTGCTTGGCGTGGGCGGTGACGCCCCGTTTGACGCGGGCCATGGACGATCTCCTGAAGTGAACGAGAAGCGGAAGGGAGGCACTCAGCCGTTGGGCAGGAAGTACTTCTTCACCTTGTCCGCGTCGCCCTCGAACAGCACCGCCGTGCCGCGGAGGTTGCGGATCTGCTTGTTCGTCCGCTTGATCATGCCGTGGCGCTTGCCGCGCTGGGCGTAGAGCACCTTGCCGGTGCCGGTGATCTTGAAGCGCTTTTTCGCGCCCGACTTGGTCTTCATCTTGGGCATTTGGCTCTCCCGGACGCGCGTTCGCGTTCGAACCCGCGTCGCCGTTGCTGTGTGAGCAGAGCGAACCGCCACGGCAGCCCTTCCGGCCGGGCGGTTCGACGAGGCGCGCTTATGGCAGAAGGGCGCGACCGTGGCAACCGCGCGACCACTTCCCCGCACGCTCCGCCGTCATTCCGGGGCGCCCGAAGGGCGAGCCCGGAACCCATGAACACCGGCGGCGCTCAAGGGAACGCGGCGGCTCCGCTGGTTCCAGTCCGGGACCGGTCGTGTCCATGGGTTCCGGGCTCCTCGCTGCGCTCGGCCCCGGAATGACAGGCGTTCTCGGCCCCCGGAACGACAGGCGTTCGCGTCAGCGCGGGGCCAGCACCATGATCATCTGGCGGCCTTCCATCTGCGGCTCGCTCTCGACCTTGGCGACCTCGGCGGTCTCGGCCTTGACGCGCTCGAGCAGGCGCACGCCGATGTCCTGGTGCGCCATCTCGCGGCCGCGGAAGCGCAGCGTGATCTTGACCTTGTCGCCCTCCTCGAAGAAGCGGCGCACGGACTTCATCTTCACGTCGTAGTCGTGCTTGTCGATGCCCGGGCGGAGCTTGATCTCCTTGACCTCGACGGTCTTCTGCTTCTTGCGGGCCTCGGCCTGCTTCTTCTGCTCGTTGAAGCGGTAGCGGCCGTAATCGAGGATCTTGCAGACCGGCGGCGTGGAGTTCGGAGCGATCTCGACGAGGTCCAGGCCCGCCTCTTCCGCCACCTTGAGGGCGTCGAAGAAGCCCATGATGCCGCGGTTCTGGCCGTCCTGGTCGATCAGCTGCACTTCGCGGACGCCGCGAATGTCTCGGTTGGCGCGCGGCCCCTCCTTCTGCGGGACCGGCATGGCTCTCATGGGTCGACGAATGGCTGTGGTCTCCTCTCAATGGCTGCACGACGGACGTTCGAGCCGCACCCTTGCGCCCGCCACGCCGTCGCTCACCGAACCAGCTGACCCTGCGACATTTGCAGAAACCTTCGCCAAGTCAACTCGCGGGGACGCCGGAGGTCCTGCGCCGACTCGGGAAAAATCGCGCTGTCGCAGCGAGTCCTCATGTGGGGCGGCCCCGGCCGGAGGCAAGGAGCGCGGCGTAGACGTCGAGGGTGTCGCCGGTCATGCGGGCGAGGGAGAAGTGGCGCTCCACATGCGCCCGGGCGCGGGCGGAAAGCCCTTCGCGGGCGCTCGCGCCGAGCGACAGCGCCGCCCGGATCGCGTCGGCGAGGGCGGTCGGGTCGCCCGCCGGCACCCGCCAACCGGTGCGCTCGGCGGCGGGCGCCTCGGGGGGCGAGAGGACGGTCTCCGGCACCGCGCCGAGATCGGAGACCACGACCGGCGTGCCCATCGCCTGCGCCTCGACGGCGGAACGGCCGAAGGCCTCGGGCTCGGTCGAGGGCACCGCCACCACGGCGGCGGTGAGGAGCGCCGCCGGCATGTCGGCGCAATGCCCGACCCGGCGCACGACGCCCCGCAGGCCGCGCTCCACCACGAGGGCGTCGAGCTCGCGGACATAGGCGTCGCGCCCCTGCGCGTCGCCGGCGAGGACGAAGCGCAGGTCGGGGAAGTCGGCGCGCAGGCGCGCGGCCGCCTCGATCAGGACCTTCTGGCCCTTCCAGGCGGTGAGGCGGGCGGCGAGCAGCACGACCGGTTCGTGCGGCGCGAGCTCCCAGCTCCGACGCAGGGCGTCGACCCGCTCGGGGGCCACCGCCGCCGGCGCGAACTGGGCGAGGTCGAGCCCGCGATGGATGACGCGGATGCGCTCGCCCGCCTGCCGATGCGCCGTGCGGATCAGCTCGGCGGTGTAGTGCGAATTGGCGATCACCACGTCGCCCCGGGCCATGACCGAGTTGTAGAGGGTCTTGACCGCCGACCGCCCCGAATAGCTGCCGTGATAGGTGGTCACGAAGGGCAGGTTCAGGGCGCGGGCCGCACCCAGCGCCACCCAGGCCGGGGCGCGGGAGCGGGCGTGGATCAGGGCCACGCCCTCGTCGAGGCAGAGCCTGGCGAGGCGGCGGACGTTGAGGAGCATCCTGAGCGGGTTCTTGGCCCCGGCCGGGAACGGCGCCCAGATGCCGCCCTTCGCCTGCAGTTCGCCGACGAGCCGGCCGCCTTCCGTCGCGACGAGGGCCCGTGCCCCGACCTCCGCCAGGGCCGCGGCGACGTCGACGGCGGTGCGCTCGGCCCCGCCGGCGCTCAGCTCCGGGATGATCTGCAGGATGGTGCGGCCGGAGAGCGGATGGACGCTCGCCGGGAAGCGCCCGCCCTGTCGCGGCGCCAGCGTCACGGGTATAGGGGCCTCCGGTCTGCGCCCAGTCTCGCCGGGCCCCGTTTAGGATCGGTAAACCAATGCCGCAATTTCTCGAGGTCGGCGCGGGCGCCGACGCCCGCCGGATCGCCGTGCTCACCCGCGACGGCAGGGCGCCCGCGGTGGTCTGGCTCGGCGGCTTCCGCTCGGACATGCGCTCGACCAAGGCCGAGGCGCTCGACGCCTGGGCCGAGCGCACCGGGCGCGCCTTCGTGCGATTCGACTATTCCGGCCACGGGGACTCGGGCGGACGCTTCGAGGAGGCCACGATCTCCCGCTGGCTCGAGGACAGCCTTTCGGTCGTCGCGACCTTCGGCGGCGAACGGCCGGTTCTGGTCGGCTCGTCGATGGGCGGCTGGCTCGCCCTTCTGGCCGCCCGCGCCATGCGGGAGCCGCCGGGCGGCCTCGTCCTGATCGCGCCGGCGGTCGACTTCACCGAACGCCTGATGTGGGACCTCTTCCCGGCCGACATCCGCCGCGCGATCGAGGAGAAGGGCGTGTACCTGCGCCCGTCCCTCTATTCGGAGGAGCCCTACCCGATCACCCGCGGCCTGATCGAGGACGGGCGCCGCCACCTGCTGCTCGGCGGCCCGATCGCGACCGGCTGCCCGGTCCACATCCTGCAAGGCATGCAGGACCCGGACGTGCCGTGGCGGCACGCCCTCGAACTCGTCGAGCACCTGCCCGGCGAGAGCGTGTCGATGACGCTGGTCAAGGACGGCGACCACCGGCTGTCGCGGCCGGAGGACCTCGACCGGCTGATCGCGGCGATCGAGGCGATCGCCTGAGGTCAGTGCACGCTGACCGCGTGCAGGTCGTGCGCCCAGGCGTTGGCGACGGCGGCGTCGCGGGAATCGGTGAGGAGGATCGGCGCGCCGCTCGCGGAGAGGAGCGCGTACAGCGCGAGGCCCGGCGCGAGCTTCGGCGCCTGGGGGAAGAGCCGGGTGACCTCGTCCGAGCTCATCGCCTTCACGTAGGCGACCTCGCCTTCGCCCATGGCGGCGAGGGCGGCGGGGTCGACGATCTTGTCGTTCGTCTCGTTCATCTCGTCCCTCCTGTGCGGACGGGTTCTGTTCAGTCGCGGAAGGCGATGTCGATCTTGCGCACGACGCGCTCCGGCTCGGGCCGGGCGAGGTCGATCGACAACAGGCCGTTCGAGAGGTCGGCGCCCAGCACCTCCATCCCCTCCGCGAGGAGGAAGGTGCGCTGGAACTGCCGCGCCGCGATGCCGCGGTGCAGGAAGTGCCGGCTCTTGTCCTCGGTCTGCCGGCCGCGCACGACGAGCTGGCTCTCCTGCAGGGTCACCTCGAGCTGGTCGCGGGTGAAGCCGGCGACGGCGAGGGTGATGCGCAGGCGTTCCGGCTCGCTGTCGGTGCGGGCGATCCGCTCGATGTTGTAGGGCGGATAGCCGTCCGCCGCCGCCTTGGCGGCGCGGTCGACCGCCTGCTCGATCTCGTCGAAGCCGAGAAGGAAGGGGTGCCCGAACGGCGACTGACGCGACATGCGAAGCCCTCTGCGGCGCTCCGGGGTTGCGGGCCCGCATCGCGGCGCCCGACGCTCATATGGCGCCCCGAAAGGTGGCCATCAAGGCGGGTCACGCGGCGGGGCGGGGCGGGACGGCCGCACCCTCCCCCTCGAGCGGGAAGCGGATGCGGAAGGTCGAGCGGCCGTCCTCCGGCTGCTCGAGGGTGCCGCCGATCTGCTGCACGAGCTTCGTCACGATGGTGAGGCCGAGGGCGCGCCGGCCGGTCGGGGTCTCGGGCAGGCCGACCCCGTCGTCGCTGATGGTGAGCACGCCCGCGGCGCCCTCCCGGCCCGCCGCGACCGTGATGGTGCCGCCGCGCCCGGTGGGGAAGGCGTGCTTGAACGCGTTCGTCAGGATCTCGACCGCGACGAAGGCGAGGGGCACCGCGGTGTCGAGGGGGACGCGCATCGATTGCGCCTCGAGGACGGTGCGGATGTCGCGCTCCTCCGCGCCGAAGGCCTCCGCCACCTCCCGCACGAGCCCTTCCAGATAGTCCCGGAAGTCGATCGAGCCGAGGTCGGGCGAGTTGTACAGGAGCGTGTGCACCCGGGCCATGGCGCCGATGCGGCGGATCGCGCTCTCGAACGGCTCGCGCTGGTCGGGCCCGAGGTCCCGGGAGCCGAGCCGGAGCAGACTCTGGATGATCTGCAGGTTGTTCTTCACCCGATGGTAGATCTCGCGCAGCAGCACCTCGCGCTCGGAGGACGCCTTGCGCTGTTCGGCCAGCGCCTGCTGGGTGGTCGCGAGCAGACGCGCGTCGAGATCGCTGAGCGCCCGGGAGGCGGCGAGGCGCTCCTGCGCGAGGCGCCGCTCCATGACGTTGTAGAACAGGAACACGGCCAGGACCCCCGCCAGGGTGAGGCTGAGCACGCCGGTGGCGATCGTCGCGAAGGCGGAGCGGCGGGCGAGCTCGTCGAACTGCGCCCGGTCGGTCGCCGCGACCGAGACCCAGCCCGAGATCGGCGAGCGCCGGAAGGAGGTGAACACTTCCTGCCCGTCGAGGGTCGGCGCGACGAACAGGCCCGTGTCGCTGCCGGCGATGGCCCGGCGCAGCTCGGGATTGGCTTCGCCGCCGACGAAGTGTTCCGGCAGGCGCGAGCGGGCCAGGATGTGCTCGCGCTCGTCGACGAGCACGGTCAGGAGCCGCGCGTCGTCGGTCTCCCTCTGCAGGATGTCCTGCGCGACGTGGGCCCGCATGCCCGCGGTCAGCACCTGGCGCACGCCGCCGTCCCGGATCACCGGGACGTAGAGCATCACCGCGTGCTCGCCGGCGGCGCCGTCCTCCCCGGGCAGCACCGTGTGGACCAGGGGCTGCGCCGCCTCGGCCACCCGCCGGACGACGTCGGGCCGGGCCGGCGGCGCCGCCTCGCCGAGGGCGCGGGCCGTCGACAGGATGCGTTCGCCGGTGCCGGCGTCGACGAGCTCGATGAGCGCCCATTGCGGCATGGCCGCCACCATGCGCCGTGCCTGGCCGTGGAACAGGGGCAGGCTCGGTTCATCGAGGCTCGGCAGCGCGGCGATGGCCTGGAGGACGGTGATCTGCTGCCGGATCTCCGCTTCCATCCGGTGGGACAGGGTCGCGGCGCGGGCGTGCAGGTACTCTTCGAGGTCGCGGCGGCTCTTGTTGAACTCGCCCCGCACCCACAAGCCGGCCAGGATGATGAGCGGGACGAGCAGAGCCAGCACCGCCGCGGCGATGTAGTAGACGGTTCGCAGCTTCGTCCGCCGCTGGGGGTCGTTCAGCGCGGTGACGCCGGCCGACCCGATCCGTTCGTTCCGCATGTCCGGTCCGATCTACGCCGCCGGTGGCACGGTGCACAACCCGGCGGAGGCCCGGGCGCGAATCGGCTGCGCCTCGATCTTCGTGGAAACCGTCGAACTCCTCCTCTGGCCGGTCACAACCCCCGGCGGGGGGCGGGGTTCCTGCAGGGGGCTAGCGGCCGCGCTCCAGGATGCGGGACACCACCTTGGCGGTGTAGTCGACCATGGGCACGATCCGGGCGTAGTTGAGCCGGGTCGGCCCGATCACCCCGAGCACGCCGACGATGCGCTGGCTCCCGTCCCGAAAAGGGGCGGCGATCATCGAGGAGCCCGAGAGGGAGAACAGCTTGTTCTCCGAGCCGATGAAGATGCGCACCCCCTCCCCTCCCTCGGCACGGGTGAGGAGCTCGATCACGTCGGTCTGGGTCTCGAGGTCGGCGAAGAGGAGGCGGATGCGTTCGAGGTCCGAGGCGGCGTGGAGATCCTCGAGCAGGTTCGCCTGCCCGCGGACGATCAGGTGGCGCTCCTCGGCGGTGCCGCCGGTCGTGGCGATGCCCGCCTCGACGAGCTTCGCCGTGAGTGCGTCGAGCTCGCGCTCCATCTCGACCCGCCGCGCCTGGATCTCCCCCTTGAGCTCGGCGATGGTCTTGCCGCGAATGCGGGCGTTGAGGAAGTTCGAGGCTTCCGCCAGCGCGGCGGGCGGCAGCCCGGGCGGGAGGTCGACGAGCCGGTTCTCCACCGAGCCGTCCTCCGACACGAGCACGACGAGGGAGCGCTCCGGGTCGAGGCGCACGAACTCCACGTGCTTCAGGGCCGGGTTGCTCTTCGTCGTCACAACCACGCCGGCTCCCCGGGAGACGCCGGAGAGCAGGGCGGAGGCCTCCGCGAGCGCGGTCTCCAGGGTGTGGCCGCTGGCGGCGGCCCGCATCTGCGCCTCGACCCGGTCGCGCTCCTCCGCCGAGAGGTCGCCGATCTCGAGCAGCGCGTCGACGAAGAAGCGCAGGCCGAGCTCGGTCGGCAGCCGGCCGGCGCTCGTGTGCGGGGCGTAGATCAGCCCGGCCGATTCCAGGTCCGCCATCACGTTGCGCACGGAGGCGGGGGACAGGGTCATCGGGATGATGCGCGAGATGTTGCGCGACCCGACGGGCTCGCCGGTGGCGAGATAGCTCTCGACGATGTGGCGGAAGATCTCCCGCGAGCGCTCGTTCAGGTCGGCGATGGCGCTGCCCTGCGGGATCGGCATGGTGGGAAGACGCACCTCGGGGCCACTCCGGTCGCGCTCAATATGTGACCGGGGCTTCGCCCGGCGCAAGCGGCGCAGGCCCCGCCTTGCCGCCCCGGGCCGCTGCCCTTATCACCCGCGGGCCCCGAGGAGACGACCATGCGGCCTTCCAAACGTGCCCCCGACGAGTTGCGTCCCGTGACGCTGGAGCGCGGCGTAGCCCGCTACGCGGAGGGGTCCTGCCTCGTCTCGTTCGGCGAAACCAAGGTCCTGTGCGCCGCCTCCCTCGAGGAGCGCGGGCCGCCCTGGCTGCGCGGGTCCGGCAAGGGCTGGATCACCGCCGAGTACGCCATGCTGCCGCGGGCGACGCACGAGCGCACGCGGCGCGAGGTCGCGAGCGGACGGCCCTCCGGCCGCACGCAGGAGATCCAGCGCCTGATCGGCCGGTCCTTGCGAGCCGTGTGCAACCTGCCCGCCATCGGCGAGCGCCAGATCGTGATCGACTGCGACGTCCTCCAGGCCGACGGCGGCACCCGCACGGCGGCGATCACCGGCGCCTGGGTCGCCCTGCACGAGTGCTTCGCCTGGATGCAGGGCCGCTCGATCATCTCGGTCAACCCGCTGCGGGACCACGTGGCGGCCGTGTCCTGCGGCATCCACCAGGGCACCCCGGTCCTCGACCTCGACTACGCCGAGGATTCGGCCGCCGACACCGACGCCAACTTCGTCGTCACCGGCAGCGGCGGCCTCGTCGAGGTGCAGGGCACCGCGGAGGCGAAACCGTTCTCGGAAGAGGAGTTTCTGGGGCTGCTGCGCCTCGCCAAGGCCGGCGTCGCCAAGCTCGTCGCCCTGCAGAAGGCGGCGATCGGCTGAGATGGCCCGCGCCCTCTCCGGCCGGGTGGTGATCGCCACCCACAACGCGGGCAAGCTCCGGGAGATGCGCGAGCTCCTCGCTCCGCACGGGATCGAGGTCGTGTCGGCGGGCGAGCTCGGCCTGCCGGTCCCCGCCGAGACCGGCCACATGTTTTCGGAGAACGCCGCCATCAAGGCGCATGCGGCCGCCAAGGCCTCGGGCCTGCCCGCCATCGCCGACGATTCCGGCGTCTGCGTCGAGGCCCTCGACGGCGCGCCGGGCCTTTTCTCCGCCGACTGGGCGGTCGGCGAGGATTTTGCGCCCGCGATGGAGCGGGTCGAGCGCGAGCTGCGCCGGCGCGGTGCGACCGCGCCCGAGAGGCGCCGGGCCCACTTCGTCTCCGCCCTCGTCGTCGCCTGGCCCGACGGCCACGAGGAGCTGTTCGAGGGACGCATCCATGGCACGCTCGTCTGGCCGCCCCGGGGCGCGGGCGGCTTCGGCTACGACCCGATGTTCCAGCCGGACGGGCGGGAAAGAACCTTCGGCGAGATGAGTTCGGACGAGAAGCACGGGGAGGGCTGGAGCCGGGGCGGCGAGGCCCTGTCGCACCGGGCCCGTGCCTTCGTCGCGCTCGCGGCGGCGTGCCTTCGGGCCTGATCAGGCGATCCCGGCGGTAGGCCATCGTGAAACGGGCGAACGAAAGGGGCGCGGCCATGCCGCGCCCCGGGGGAAAAGGCAAGAGGTCCGCGCGCGCCGCGAGGGGCGCCGGCCAAGCGGTCAGGCGGCCTGCTGGCCGTTCTGCGGACCGCGCCGGCGCGCCATGAAGGCGTCGAACTCGTCCCGGTCCTTGGCCCGCTTCAGCTCCTCGACGAACTCGGCGAAGGCGTGCGCCTCCTCGTCGAGCCGGCGGCGCTCCTCCTCGAGCCGCTCGAGCTCGCGCCGGCGGTACTCGTCGAAGGCGAAGTTGCCGGTGCGGGAATAGCCCGGGCGCACCTTGGCGACCTCGTTCGAGAGGAAGCTGAAGTTCTTGTCGAAAAAGGCTTTCCAATCGTTCGGCACGGGATACCCCATCAGCTTCCAGACCAGGTAGGCGAGGGCGAGCGGCCACGCGAAGATGAAGCCGAGGATGATCCCGGCGATCTCGAGGCCCTTGCGCGGCGACCGGCCGCAACGGTTCTGACCGGCATAGCCGGCGGCGGGGGCGTAGGACATCGGCGCGTCTCCGCATGTGAATGTCAACAACATTAACATGGACCGGCCAAGACTGCCTTGCAAGAGGCCCTTTCGCATTTCCGGAATGGGGCGGGCTTCGGAGGACGCGCGCGCACACGAGCGCAGGACCGGAAGGGCCGCCGGCGCGCCGGCGTCGTGCGTCAGCCCCGCGGATTGGCGCGCCGCGTCGGCGCGGCGGCGAGCGGCTCCTCCGGCCAGGGATGTTTCGGGTACTGCCCGCGCATGTCCGCCCGCACCGCGGCCCAGGAGCCGCGCCAGAAGCCGGGCAGATCCTTGGTGATCTGGATCGGCCGCTGCGCCGGCGACAGCAGGTGCAGCACCAGTGGCACGCGCCCGCCGGCGAGGGTCGGATGCCGGTCGAGGCCGAAGAGCTCCTGCACCCGCACGGCGAGGATCGGCTCGGGCCCGGAATAGTCGACCGGGATGCGCGAGCCGGTCGGCACCTCCACATGCGTCGGCGCCTCTTCGTCGAGGCGGCGGCGCAGATTCCACGGCAGCAGCGCGTGCAGCGCCTCGGCGAGGTCGTCGGGACCGATCTCGGCGAGCGCCGCCTTGCCGACGAGGTGCGGCGCGAGCCAGTCCTCGGCGGTGGCGGACAGCGCCGCGTCGGACAAATCGGGCCATTCGTCACCTTCGGCCCGACGCAGGAACAGGATCCGCTCGCGCCATTGGGCCAGCGCCTTCGACCAGGGCAGGGCGGAGAGGCCGAGCCCGGCGAGGCCGCGGGCGAGGGCCCGGGCCGCCTCCTCCGTCGCCGGGACCGGCAGCGGCTTGTCGGCGAGCACCAGCGCGCCGAGGCGGCGCACCCGCCGCGCCCGCAGGGCCCGGGCGTTCGGATCGAAGGTCAGTTCGTCCGCCTGCCGGATCGCCGGACCCGCCGCTTCTTCGACCTCGGCCGCGCTCATGGCCGCGGCGGCGAGGATGCGGGCCGAGGCCGCGCCGCCCGCGATCTCGGCGATGGCCAGGAAGGGCTCGCGGGCGAGGCGCTCGTGCGCTTCGAGCGCGGCGCCGCGGCCGTTCGCCATCACGAACTCCCCGGGCCGGCCCCGCGCCTTGGCGATGCGGTCCGGATAGGCGAGGGCGAGGAGGGGGCCGAGGCTCCCCCCCTCCGACCCGGCCTGCGGCCGGGCCACTTCCCCCGCACCGGGGGAGGACGCGCGGGCCCAGCCCTGCGCCATGCGGCGCATGTCGCGGGCGCGGTCGGAGCGGTCGCGCAGGAAGCGCTCCACGCGCTCGGACAGATCGACGGCGTCGCCGCCGAGCCCCCGCTCGACGAGCACCGCGGCGAGCGCCGCCGCCTCGCTCGCGGCGCCCCGGCCAGCGGCGGCGACGACCATGCGGGCGAGGCGCGGCGGCAGGGGCAGCGCGCGCAGGCGCCGCCCGGTCTCGGTGATCCGCCCGTCGGCGAGGGCGCCGAGGCTTTCGAGGAGCGCGCGGGCCTCGGCCAGCGCCGGGCCGGGCGGCGGGTCGAGGAAGCGCAAGGCGGTCGGATCGGCGACGCCCCAGGCGGCGCAGTCGAGCAGCAGGCCGGAGAGGTCGGCAGCGAGGATCTCGGGGCGATGGAAGGGCTCGAGCGCCCCGTTCGCCGCCTCCTCCCAGAGCCGGTAGCACACCCCGGGCTCGACGCGCCCCGCGCGGCCGCGGCGCTGGTCGGCGGCGGCGCGCGACACCCGCACGGTCTCGAGCCGGGTCAGGCCGATGCCGGGCTCGAAGACCGGGACGCGGGAGAGGCCCGAATCCAGCACCACCCGCACGCCCTCGATGGTGAGGGAGGTCTCGGCGATGGAGGTCGCCAGCACGACTTTTCGCCGGCCCGGCGGCGCCGGCGCCACGGCGAGGTCCTGCTCCCCCCGCTCGAGGGCGCCGTAGAGCGGCGCGACGTCGATCGCCGGATCGGCGATGCGCTCGCGCAGGAGCGCCTCGACCCGGCGGATCTCCCCCTGGCCGGGCAGGAAGACGAGGACGGAGCCGGGCTCGGCACGCAACGCCCGCAGGACCGCGGCCGCGACCTCCTCCTCGATGCGCCGGGTCGGGTCGCGGCCGAGATGGCGGGTCTCGACCGGGAAGGCCCGGCCCTCCGAGGCGATCACCGGCGCGTTCCCGAGAAGGGCCGCGACGCGGGCGCCGTCGAGGGTCGCCGACATGACGAGGAGGCGCAGGTCCTCGCGCAGGCCGCCCTGCGCGTCGAGGGCGAGCGCGAGGCCGAGATCGGCGTCGAGGGAGCGCTCGTGGAACTCGTCGAACAGGACGGCCGAGACGCCCTCGAGGGCCGGGTCGTCCAGGATCATGCGGGTGAACACGCCCTCGGTGACGACCTCGATGCGGGTCTTCCGGCCCACCTTCGAGCCGAGCCGCACGCGCAGGCCGACCGTCTCGCCCACCTCCTCGCCGAGGGTGCGCGCCATGCGCTGCGCCGCCGCCCGGGCGGCGAGGCGGCGCGGCTCGAGGAGGATCAGCTTGCCCGTGGCCCAGGGCTCGTCGAGGAGCGCGAGGGGCACTCTCGTGGTCTTGCCGGCCCCCGGCGGGGCCACGAGCACCGCGTTCGCGCCCGTCCGCAGCGCCGCCGCGAGGTCGGGCAGGACCGGGTCGATGGGCAGCGGACTGTCGAAACGCATGCGGGCTGAATGGCCCTGCCTCGACCGGGGCGCAACCCGCCCCCTTTCGCCTTGCCCCGCGGCGGGGTCGGGACTAGGGTCCGCCGCCCTTTCCACCGGAGTGATCGAGATGGCCTTCCTGGCCGATGCCCTGTCCCGCGTGAAGCCGTCGGCGACCATCGTCATGACGCAGAAGGCGCGGGACCTGAAAGCGCAGGGGCGCGACGTGATCAGCCTGTCGGTCGGCGAGCCCGATTTCGACACGCCGGACCACATCAAGGAGGCGGCGATCGCGGCGATCCGGCGCGGGGAGACCAAGTACCCGCCCGTCTCCGGCATCCCGGAGCTGCGCCAGGCCATCGCCAAGAAGTTCAAGCGCGAGAACGGCCTCGACTACAAGCCCGCCCAGACCATCGTCTCGACCGGCGGCAAGCAGGTCATCTACAACGCGCTCCTCGCCACCCTGAACCCGGGCGACGAGGTGCTGATCCCGGCGCCCTACTGGGTCTCCTACCCGGAGATGGTCGGCCTGTGCGGCGGCAAGGCCGTGATGGTGCCGACCCGGATGGAGCACGATTTCAAGCTCCAGCCGGAGGACCTCGACCGGGCGATCACGCCCAAGACCAAGTGGATCATCCTCAATTCGCCGTCGAACCCGTCCGGCGCCGCCTACACCAAGGACGAGCTCAAGAAGGTCACCGACGTGCTGATGCGCCATCCGCACGTCTGGGTGCTCACCGACGACATGTACGAGCACCTGACCTACGGCGGGTTCGAATTCACGACCCCGGCCCAGATCGAGCCGAACCTCTACGAGCGCACGCTCACCATGAACGGCGTGTCGAAGGCCTACGCCATGACCGGCTGGCGCATCGGTTACGCGGCCGGGCCGGAGCACCTCGTCAAGGCGATGGACTTCGTCCAGGGCCAGCAGACGAGCGGCGCGGCGACGATCTCCCAATGGGCCGCCGTCGAAGCGCTGAACGGCCCGCAGGACCACCTGACGGTCTTCCGCAAGGCCTTTGAGGAGCGGCGCGACCTCGTCGTCTCCATGCTCAACCAGAGCCGGTTCCTGAAGTGCCCGATGCCGGAGGGGGCCTTTTACGTCTATCCCTCCTGCGCGGAGGCGATCGGGCGCACGGCGCCGTCCGGCAAGCGCATCGACACCGACGAGGACTTCGTCTCGGAGCTCCTCGAGACGGAGGGGGTCGCGGCGGTACACGGCTCGGCCTTCGGCCTCGGCCCGAACCTGCGCATCTCCTACGCCACCTCGAACGCGCTCCTCGAGGAGGCGTGCCACCGCATCCAGCGCTTCTGCGGGGCGCTGCGCTGAGCCTTCCTCCTCCGGAACCCCATGCGGCACGGGCCGTTGCCCGGCCGAGGTTCGGAGGAGGATGCGATGGCCCTGATCGCCGCCCTGTTCAGCGAGCGCGCCGCGGCCGAGCGGGCGCTCGCCGCCCTCATCGCGCAGGGGCTGACCACCCATCAGGCCCGCATCGTGGCGCGCCGGACCGGCCACACCTCCGAGCTGGCGCCCTTCCGCGACGCCCCCGAGATCGAAGGCAGCCTGCGCGGCCTGTCCTTGCCGGAGGAGGACCGGCTCGTGTTCCAGGACGGGATCGGCCGCGGCGCGGCGCTGATCGCGGCGCCGGTGGAGCGGGCGAACTTCTCCAAGGCGGTCGAGATCGTCGAAGCGTTCGATCCGATGGACGTCGACCGCTGCACGGCGGAGTGGCAGCGCGAGCAGGTGCGCCGCCCGTCCGGACCAGGGATGACGGCCCCGGCCTCCGGACCGCTCGGGGCCGACCTCACCGGCGGCGCCGCCTACGGCCGCACCGGCACGGCGGCGCTCCCCGGCATGGGCCAGTTGCGCGACGACGGCTCGACGCTGGGCACCGCCGACCTGCGGACGCAGGAGATGAGCAAGCACGACCAGGGTTCGAGCACGACGCCGACCGGCGGGCGCGGCGAAGAACGCGCCGGCGCGCCGGGGATCCGGGAGGCGGCGCAGGGCCCGGGTTCCGGCGCGGCGCGACAGGAGGCGGAGATCGCAGCCAAGATGACCCGGCCCGAGCAGACGCCGCAGGCCGACGCGGATTCCGCCCTGCACCGCGCGCCCATGGGCGGCACCGGCCGGGTGCGCAGCTACGTGCGCGCCCTCTGATCAGATCACGTTGCGCTCGAGGAGCGGCCGGTTCGCGGCGACCCGCTCGAAGCCGAGGTCGGACAGGTCGAGGCTGACGTAGCGGCCGTGCATGATCAGCTCGGCGAGGCCGCGCCCGACCGCGGGCGCCTGCTGCAGGCCGTGGCCGGAAAAGCCGTTGCAGAGAAAGAGGTTGTCCGGACCGGCCGGTCCGACGACGGCGTTGTGGTCCAACAGGCACATGTCGTAGGGCCCGGCCCAGGCGCGACCCGGGCGGATCGCCTCGAAGGCCGGCACCCGATGCGCGAGGGCCGGCCAGACCACCTCTTCGAACAGGTTCCAGTCCGGCTCCTGCGTCGCCGGATCGTCGTCGCGCCAGTCGGGATCGGGCTCCCCGGGGCCCGGCGACACCCCGGCGATGAAGCCCTCGCCCTCCGGCCGGCACCAGACCCCGCTCGTGTCGATGAGGAGCGGGCAGCCCGGCACCGGCTCCCGGGCCGTGAAGGCGAAGACCGAGCGCCGCTTCGCCCGCACCGGCAGGTCGATTCCGGCGAGCGCGGCGAGCGCCGGCCCGCCCGCGCCGGCGCAGTTCACCACGACACCGCAGGGGATGCGCGCGCCGTCGGCGAGGCGAACCGCCGCGACCCGGCCGCCGTAAAGGTCGAGGCCGACCACCTCGCCCTGCCGGTATTCCGCCCCGAGCGCCCGGGCCTTGCGCCGGAAGGCCTGCAGCAGGGCCCAGCCGTCGAACCAGCCCTCGCCGCTGCGGCCCCAGCTCCCCGCCGCGAGGTCGTCCGTGGCGAGCCAAGTGAAGCGCTCGCGCAGCCCCGCCCGATCCAGGAGCAGGATGTCGGCGCCCTCCGCCCGCTGCAGGGCGTGGTTCTCGGCCAGCACGGGCGCGCCCGCCTCGCCCGCCAGGTAGAGGTAGCCGGCCTCCTTGAGGCCGATCTCCGGCCGCTCTCCGTCGACGGCGAGGTGCTCGCCGACCGCGCGCAGGAAGGCGATGCCGAAGAGCGAGATGCGGATGTTGACCGCGGTCGAGAATTGCTGGCGGATCGAGGCCGCCGACAGGGCCGAGGCCGAGCGGGCGTAGGTCGGATCCTTCTCGATCACGAGCACGCGGCCGGGAAAGCCGGCGGCGCAGAGGTGATAGGCGAGGGAGGAGCCCATGGCGGCCCCGCCGACGATGACGACGTCGTACATGCCCCGCTCCTGCCACGGCCGCGCCCCGGCCGCCAGTCGCATCGGGATCGGGGCGGCCCCACATTGATGGGGCTCAGCTTCGGGATTATGCCGCCGCCATGACGCAAGCTTTCCGTTCCGTCCCCGACGAGGCCCTCGCCATCCTGCGCCGGCTCGGCGTGCCCGATTCCGCCACGGGCGGCCGCGGCCTGCCGGCCCGCACGCCCATCACCGGCGAGGTCGTGACCCACGTGCGCGAGACCTCCCCCGACGAGGCGCGCGACGCCATCCGCCGGGCGCACGAGGCCTTTTCGGCCTGGCGCACGGTGCCGGCGCCGCGCCGGGGCGAGTTCGTCCGCCTGCTCGGCGAGGAGCTGCGGGCCGCCAAGGAGGACCTCGGCCTGCTGGTCACCCTCGAGACCGGCAAGATCGTCTCGGAGGGTCTCGGCGAGGTCCAGGAG
>DATLFZ010000194.1:0-11886 GCA_035540795.1 Beijerinckiaceae bacterium
GCGCAAAGTCACCGGCGCCTGGGCGCGGCGGTCGGGGTTGCGCCGCGGCGGGACCGGGGCCGTGGCGGGCTGCGGGGCGGCCTCGGCCTCCGCGGTCGAGCCGAAGAGGGTGCCGAGGACCCGGTCGTAGAGGGACTTTTCCGCGGCCGGGACCGCGGCGGCCTGCGCCGCAGCGGGAGCCGGGGCGCTCGCCGGGCGGGCGCCGGCGCGCTCGGCGGCGGCGTAGGCGAGGGCCGTCGAGGGCTTGGGCTTGCCGCCGTCGAGGACGACCTCGCGCGGGCCGTTGGCGAGGGCCTCGGGGCGGCTCACCTCGCCGAGATTGCGCGGCCGCGCGTCGAGGATCGGGAAGTTGACCTCGTCCGCGCCCGCGGTCCGCACGAGCGCCTGGCGGAAGGACTGGTGGCCGCCGCCGTCGTCGTAGACGAGCTTGATCGCAGGCGTCCCCCGGGCGACGAGGTCGGCCACCTTCTGCTCGTCGGCCTGCCGCTTGCGGGCGACCGCGTCCGGGATCTGCGGGGCGCAGGAGGCCGCGTCGGCGCCGCCGAACACGTAGCGGCGGTTGCAGACCGCCACCTTGGGCTCCTCGCGCATGACCTCGAAATAGTCGGAACCTTCCTTGAGGTTGCGCCAGAAGTCGATATGCGGGTCGGCCCGGTGGCGGGCGAGGTTCTCCGCCGTCATCCGGAACGGATAGGCCTGGAACTGGAAATTGCGCTGCCCGCCGGCGAAGCTCTCCCGGGCGATGGCGAACACCTCGGCGATGATCTCGTCGGTCATGGCGTAGCAGCCCCGCGACGAGCACGAGCCGTGCACCATCAGGTGCGAGCCGGTGCGGCCGTGGGCGCGGTCGAAGGCGTTCGGGTAGCCGGTGTCGAACGAGAGATAGAAGCTCGAGTTCGGGTTCATGTGCGCCGGGGTGATGGTATAGAAGCCCTCCGGCGCCTGGCGGTCGCCCTCCCGGATCTTCGGGCCGAGCTGGCCCGACCAGCGGCAGATCGGATAGGTCTTGAGCAGGGCGAAGCGGCCGTCGCCGCCGCGCTTCCACACTTCGAGCTCGGATTCCTTCTTGTAGGCCCGGATGACGATCGGGTCGCTCTTCGACATCCCCTTCGAGGCCATCAGCGACATGGTCGCCGGCGGGATGGGCGAGAGGTGCTTCGAGCTGCGGCCGTACTGGTCTTGGCAGGCCGCGAGCGCGAGCGCGGCCGCGGCCGCAACCCAGATGCGCTTCTTCATGAGACCCCGCGTTCGTCAGGCGCCCGGTTGGCCCGGGCGTCCTTTCCCGTACTCTGGTTAGCCTTACTCGCCGATTACCGCAAGCCGACAGAGGACGCCGGCGTGGTTAACGCAAGGTTATGCACCCCGGGGTGCCCGGCCTCGGGCCGGAAACCGCGCCTTCGGGCCGGTGCGCCGCGGAAGGCGTGGGTGGCCGGGACAAGCCCGGCCATGACGGCGGCTGCGCCCGTCACAGCTTGCGGCCGATCTCCAGAAATTTCTCGGCCCGGTGGTTGCGCAGCTCCTCCGGCCCCATGTTGCCGAGCTCGGCCAGCGCGCCGGAGATCGCGGTCCCGGTGGCGGCGATCGCCCGCTCGGGATCCCGGTGTGCGCCGCCGACCGGCTCCTCGACGATCGCGTCGACCACGCCGAGGCGCAACAGGTCCTGGGCGGTGATCTTCATGCTGGTCGCCGCGTCCAGCGCCCGGGTGCTGTCGCGCCACAGGATCGAGGCGGCCCCTTCCGGGGAGATCACGCTGTAGATCGCGTGTTCGAGCATCAGCACCTTGTTGGCGGTGGCGATGGCGATGGCCCCGCCGGAGCCGCCCTCGCCGATCACGACCGACACGCTCGCGGCGCCGAGCGCCAGGCAGGCGTCGGTCGAACGCGCGATGGCCTCGGCCTGACCGCGCTCCTCGGCCTCGATGCCCGGATAGGCCCCCGCGGTGTCGACGAAGGTGATCACCGGCAGTTCGAACCGGTCCGCCATCTCGAGGAGGCGCGCCGCCTTGCGGTAGCCCTCGGGCCGGGCCATGCCGAAATTGTGCCGGATGCGGGCCTCGGTGGTGGCGCCCTTCTCCTGGCCGATGACGCAGACCGGCTGGCCGCGGAAGCGGCCGAGGCCGCCGACCACCGCCTCGTCCTCGCCGAACTTGCGGTCCCCGGCGAGGGGGGTGAAGTCCTCGATCAGCCCCTTGCAGTAGTCGGTGAAATGGGGCCGCTCGGGATGGCGGGCGACCTGCGTCTTCTGCCAGGGGGTCAGGCTCGTGTAGAGCGCCTTGAGCGCGTCCGCGGCCTTGGCCTCGAGGCGGGCGACGTCGTCGGCGATCGAGACCGCGTCGCCGCTCGCGCCGAGCGCCCGCAGCTCCTCGACCTTGGCTTCGAGCTCGGCCACGGGCTTTTCGAAATCGAGGTAGCGGCGCATGTCACCCGACGGGAGCGGCCCGCCTCGCGGGCCCCAAGCGGCGCGGACACTGGCCGCAGGCCCCGCCGGAAGTCAAGGCGGGCTCCGCCGGGCCGCCGGCGCGTTTGGCGCAGCCGGGCGGGGCGCGGTACGATGGGCTCTCCCGGCCGAAGGAAGGGGCCATGCGCCGTGCGCTCGCCTGTCTCCCCGTCCTCCTCGTCGCGGCGGCGTCCGCTCCGCTCGCGGCGCAGGATCGGGATCCGCGGGTCCACCGGGTCGCGGTGCTGGCGCCGACGAGCGCGGCCGTGAGCTCCGTGGCCGAGCCGGCGATCCGCCATCTCGGGGAGCACGGCTTCGTCGCGGGCCGCAACCTCGTGGTCGATGTGCGCTCGGCGGACGGCGTCTTCGATCGCATGCCGGCGCTGGCGCGCGAGCTGGTCGACGCCAAGCCCGACGTGATCGTCGCCATCGCGCCGACCGCGATCCGCGCGGCCCGGGGGGCGACCGAGACCGTGCCGATCCTGATGGCCTATGCCGGGGAGGATCCGGTCGCGGCGGGCTGGGCCCGGAGCCTCGCCCGTCCGGGCGGCAACATGACCGGGCTCCTGCTCCTCGGGCCCGAGCTCGACGCGAAGCGGCTGCAGCTGGCGCACGAGGCGCTGCCCGCGGTGCGGCGCTTCGGCGTGCTCACGATCCCGCAGCATGCGGTGGTGACCCAGGAGGCGAACCTGCGCGGGCTGCGGGCCGTGGCCGCGGCCCTGCGGATCGAGCTCGTCCTGGCGGAGGTCGAAGGCGCCAACGACCGGCCCGGGGCGGAGGCCTATGCGCGGGCGATCGGACGGGCGCGGGCCCAAGGAGCGCAGGCGCTGCTCGTGCCGGCTTCGACGGTCTTCGCCCGCGACGTGGCCGTGATCGCCCGCCTCGGCACGGAGGCCGGGCTTCCGACCTTCTGCGAGTGGCGGGAGATGGCGGCCGCGGGCTGCATGCTCGCCTACGGCGCGAGCCGCGAGCACCTGCGCCGGCGAACGGCCCACTATCTCGCCCGCCTCCTGGAGGGGACGCCGGCCGCCGAGCTGCCGATCGAGGCGCCGACCACGTTCGACCTCGCGGTCAACCTCGCGGTGGCGGGTCGGCTCGGGGTCGACCTGCCCCCGACCCTGATCGCCCGGGCCGACGAGGTGATCGAATAGCCTCAGGCCTGGAAGCCGCGGCTCGCCACGAGGTGTCCGGCTTCGCCGGCGAGGGGGTGCGGCGCCGGCGCCTCGCTGGTCAGGGCGCGGATGAAGTTGCTGCACCAGATGTCGACGCTGTTCGCCTCGAGCACCTGCATCATGGCGCTCCAGCGCTCCTTGCGCTCTTCGAGGGGCATCTCGAGGGCACGGGCGATGGCCGCCGCCGTGGCCTCGACGTCGTAGGGGTTGACCAGGAGCGCGCTGTCGAGCTCGCAGGCGGCGCCGGCGAAGCGGGACAGGATCAGCACCCCCGGATCCTTCGGATCCTGGGCGGCGACGTATTCCTTGGCGACGAGGTTCATGCCGTCCCGCAAGGGGGTGACGAGGCCGACCCGCGCCATGCGGTAGAGCCCGGCTAGCACCGTGCGGCTGACGTTCTTGTTGATGTAGCGGATCGGCGTCCAGTCGACGTCGCTGAAATTGCCGTTCGCCCAGCCGACCTGCTCGGCGATCTCGTGCTGCATCTGCTTGTACTCGGGCACGTCCGAGCGGGATTTGGGGGTGATCTGCAGGAAAGTGACCCGGTTGCGGGCGCTCGGATGTCCGGTGAGGAAGCTCGCGAAGGCCTCGATGCGCTGGCGGATGCCCTTGGAATAGTCGAGCCGGTCGACGCCGATGATGAGGTCCTTGCCGCCGAGACTGTCGACCATGCGCTTGACGACCGGATTCTCCTCGGCCTCCCGGGCGGCTTCCGCGAAGGCATCGGTCTCGATGCCGATCGGGAAGGCGGCGACCCGGAAGCGGCGGCCGTTCGATTCCATCACCCCGGGGGAGACCCGGCGGGCGATGCGGTCGTGCACCAGGCAATCGGCGAAGTTGTCGGCGTCGCGCTGGGTCTGGAAACCGACCACGTCGTAGGCGGAGAGGTCGCGCAGGATCGTCTCGTAGGCGGGGAGCGCGCCGGCGATGTCGGCCGGCGGCCACGGGATGTGCAGGAAGAAGCCGATCCGGTTGGAGAAGCCCATCTGGCGCAGGTTCGCCGCCATCGGGATGAAGTGGTAGTCGTGCACCCAGATGGTGTCGTCCGGGCGCAGCAGCGGCCCGAGCCGGCGGGCGAAGAAGGTGTTGACCCGGAAATAGCCGGCGGTGTTCCGGCGCGAGAAGTCGGACAGGTCGAGGCGGTAGTGGCAGATCGGCCAGAGCGCCCGGTTGGCGAAGCCGGCGTAGTATTCGTCGAGGTCGCGCCGGGACAGGTCGGTGACCACGTACTTGACCCGGCCGGCTTCGTGGATGTCGAGGGCGTTCTCCTCGGGCTGGTCGTGGGTCTTGCCCGACCAGCCGAACCACAGGCCGCCGCGCAGCTGGAGCGCCGCCTCGAGGGCGACGGCGAGACCGCCGGCGTTCGAGGTGCCCGGCACCGGCACCCGATTCGACACCACCACGAGGCGCTTTCCGGCGCCGGAGGCCCTTGCGACAGTCTCCCTTCCGCTCAAATCCCGCTGCGACCGCAAATCGATGGTCCTCGACGAAGGCATTTTCTCGTTCCGAGCCTGCTGGCGCGCCGCTTGGGTGAACAACGCCGAAGCTCGGATTACGTTGCCTCAGAATGGGGCATCCCGGGCTTCGACAGTCAAGCTCGGGAGACGCCGCGCCCGACCCGCAATCGTTGGGGCGAACGAAAACACCCCGGCAACAACATCCGTTAGCGGGTGCCGGGTGCGGGTCACAATTTGCGTCCGTCCCGGGCCGGCCGCCCTTCGAGCGGGTAGGCCGGATCGTTGTAGCCCGGGCTGGACGGGTGGCCCGTTACCACGAAACGGTCGACGAGCGCCTCGTCCTCGTCCGTGAAACGGTACGCCAGCGCGCCGACATATTCCTCCCACTGGGCGAAGGTGCGCGGTCCGGCGACGACCCCGGTGACGAAGGCGTTGGCGAGGACCCAGGCGACGGCGAACTGCCCGGCGGTGAAGCCGCGGGCCTCGGCGTGGCGCCTGAACTCCTGCGCGATGGCGAGGGATTCGGGGCGCCATTCGGTCTGCATCATGCGCGGATCCTGGCGGCCGGCGCGGGTCCCCTCCGGCGGCGGCGCGTCGGGGCGGTACTTGCCCGTGAGGACGCCCCGGGCGAGGGGGCTGTAGGGCACCACCCCGAGGCCGAAATGGCCGCAGGCCGGCAGGTGCTCGACCTCCGGCATCCGGTTCATGGCGTTGTAGTAGGGCTGGCTCACCACCGGCCGGTCGATGCCGAGGCCGTCGCAGATGCGGCAGATCTCGGCGACCCGCCAGGCGCGGTAGTTGGAGACGCCGAAATAGCGGATCTTGCCGGCCCGGACGAGGTCCGCCATCGCCCGCACGGTCTCCTCGAGGGGCGTGTCGTGGTCCTCCTTGTGGAGGTAGTACACGTCGACGACGTCGGTGCCGAGCCGGCGCAGGCTCGCCTCGGCGGCGCGCATGATCCAGTAGCGGGACAGGCCGCGCTCGTTCGGGCCGGGCCCCTGCGGGTTCGCGACCTTGGTGGCGAGCACCCAATGCCGCCGCTCGGCCTTGATCGCCCGGCCGACGATCTCCTCGGAGCGGCCTTCCGTGTACTGGTCGGCGGTGTCGATGAAGTTGATGCCGGCCTCGCGGGCGGCGGCGACGATGCGCCCCGCCTCGGCCTCGTCGGTCGGACCGCCGAACATCATGGTGCCGAGGCAGAGCGGCGACACCTTCAGGCCCGAGCGGCCGAGCTTGCGGTAGTCCATGGCGTTCCCCCTCAGGTGTCGGGCGTGCGCGCGACGGTGCGGCCGCCCGGGCCGGGACCCGCCCGCAGGAAGTCGAAGTCGCAGCCCTCGTCGGCCTGCAGGACGGTGCGCAGGTAGAGGCCGCGGTAGCCCCGCTGCTCGGTCTGAAGGTGCTCCGGGGGCGCCCACTCGCGCCGGCGGGCGTCGAGTTCGGCCTCGTCGACGAGGAGCTCGAGGCGGCGGTCCGGCACGTCGAGGCGGATGCGGTCGCCGGTGCGCACGAGGGCGAGCGGGCCGCCCACCGCCGCCTCCGGCGCGACATGCAGCACGATGGTGCCGAAGGCGGTGCCGCTCATGCGGGCGTCGGAGATGCGCACCATGTCCTTGACCCCGGCCTGGGCGAGCTTCTTCGGGATCGGAAGGTAGCCGGCCTCGGGCATGCCCGGCGCGCCCTTCGGGCCGGCGTTGCGCAGGACGAGGACGTCGTCCGCCGCGACGTCGAGGTCCGGATCGTCGATCCGCCGGGTGAGGTCCTCGACGTCCTCGAAGACCACCGCCCGGCCGGTATGCTGCAGCAGCGCCGCCGAGGCGGCCGAGTGCTTGATCACCGCCCCGTCCGGGGCGAGGTTGCCGCGCAGCACCGCCATGGCGCCCGTCTTCTTGAGCGGATTCTGGCGGCTGCGGATGATGGTCTGGCCCGGCACGTCCTCGGCCCGCTCCAGCGCCGCCGCGAGCGGCTCGCCGGCGACGGTCCGGGCCGAGAGGTCCAGGTGGTCCCGGATTTCCCGCAGGAGCCGCGGCATGCCGCCGGCCCAGTGGAAATGCTCCATGTAGTGGCCGCCTGAAGGCTTCAGGTCCACCAGCACCGGCACCTCGCGGCCGATGCGGTCGAATGCCTCGAGGTCGATGCGGATGCCCCGCCGCCCGGCGATGGCGGCGAGGTGGACGAGCCCGTTGGTCGAGCCGCCGATCGCCTGCAGGGTGACGAGGGCGTTGCGGAAGGCGGCCTGCGTCAGGATCTCGCTCGGCCGCAGGCCGTCGGCCGCGAGGCGGACGGCGGCGCGCCCGCTCGCCTCCGCCGCGCGGATGCGGTCGGCGTGCGTCGCCGGGATCGAGCCCGAATGGGGCAGCGCCATGCCCAGCACCTCGGCGAGGCAGCCCATCGTGCTCGCCGTTCCCATGACCATGCAGGTCCCTTGCGTCGGCGCGAGCCGGCCGCTGACCTCCTCGATCTCGGCCTCGTCGATCGTGCCGGCCCGGTGCTGGCCCCACAGGCGGCGGCAATCCGTGCAGGCGCCGAGGACCTCGCCCTTGTGGTGGCCGACGAGCATCGGCCCGGTGATGAGCTGGATCGCCGGCACGTCGGCGCTCGCCGCCGCCATGAGCTGGGCCGGCACGGTCTTGTCGCAGCCCCCGATCAGCACGACCGCGTCCATGGGCTGGGCGCGGATCATCTCCTCGGTGTCCATGGCCATCAGGTTCCGCAGGAACATGCTGGTCGGGTTGGCGAAGGATTCGTGGATCGAGACCGTCGGGAATTCCATCGGCAGGCCGCCGGCGAGCATCACCCCCCGCTTCACCGCCTCGATCAGGCGCGGCACGTTGCCGTGGCACGGATTGAAGTCGCTGAAGGTGTTGGTGATGCCGACGATCGGCCGGTCGAGGGCGTCGTCGGAGAAGCCGGCTGCCTTGATGAAGGCCTTGCGCAGGAAGAGGGAGAAGCCGGGATCGCCGTAAGACGTCAGCCCCCTGCGCATGCCTCGGCTCATCGGCGCCCTCCCGTTCTCCCGCCGCACCATACAGCCCGGCGCGGCGGGCGCCACGGTTTCGTCGGCGGCGTCGGCGGGAACGACCCGCCGCCGGCCCGGTTCGCGTCGAGCGGGCCGGAGGGCGCGGATGATCGCATGGGTGTGGGGGCTCTTTCTCGTGGCGGCGGCGCTCGGGCCGGCCGCGGCGCAGGTGCCGCGGACGGCTCCGCTGCCGCCGCCCCGGCCCGCCGAGGCGGCGCCGGAGCCGCCCCGCGTGGAGGTCCCGGTTCCCCTGCCGCCGGCGAAGGGGCCGGAACCGGTGATCCCGTCCGGCGAGCCGCCCGAGGGGTCGGCGGAGGCCCGATGCCGGGCCGATCTCGACCGCCTCGGCGCCGCCTGGAAGCCGCTGCCCCGGATCGCGGAGGGCCTGTGCCGGGTCGAGCACCCGCTCCTCCTCACCGCCCTGCCGGACGACGTCGCCCTGACCGCCCCGGCGACCCTCACCTGCCCGGCGGCGCTGGCATTCGCGCGGTGGGTCGGCGAGGTGGTGCGGCCGGAGGCGAAGGCGCGGCTCGAGAGCCGGCTCGCGG
Organism: Beijerinckiaceae bacterium; assembly: GCA_035540795.1. Lineage (GTDB taxonomy): Bacteria > Pseudomonadota > Alphaproteobacteria > Rhizobiales > Beijerinckiaceae > JAJKJG01. The sequence continues at coordinate 8,631 of DATLFZ010000194.1, forward strand.
CGGTCGAGGTCGGCACGAGCTACGCCTGCCGCAGCCAGCGCGGGGCGGAGGGGGGCCGCAAGCTCAGCGAGCACGCCTTCGCCAACGGGGTCGACATCGGCGGCTTCGCCTTCGAAGGCGACCGGGCGCCGGTCCGCGTCGGCAAGCCGGCCGGGGAGGCGGAGCACGGGTTCGAGGCGGCGATCCGCGCCCGCGCCTGCGAATACTTCACCACGGTGCTCGGCCCGGGCACCGACGCCGCCCACGCAAATCACCTCCATCTCGACATGCGCGAACGGAAGGGCCTCGGCCGATGGTGCAAGTGAGAGTACCGGGAAGGAACGCTCGCCCGGTCGTTCGCTTTGACGGACGACGACGGAGGCGACGATGTGGAAGAATCTGGTATTCGGTCTCCTGCTCGTGGGCGGTTTTGCGCTCGCGGAGCCTGCCCGTGCCCTCGAACCCGACAAGATCGAGCAGGCCGGGCGTGACGACATCTCGAAGAACGGCCGCAACGCGGGCGTCGCCAAGCTCCAGATCCTGCTCGACCAGGCCCGCTTCTCCCCCGGCGCCATCGACGGCCGCTGGGGCACCAACACCGAGCAGGCGCTGAAAGCTTTTCAGCGCAAGAACGACCTCGAGGCGACGGGGTCGGTCGACGAGAAGACCTGGGACAAGCTGACCGAAGCGGCGAAGAACGGCGTGATCGAGGAGTACGAGATCGCCAAGAGCGACGTGGAAGGTCCGTTCGTCGAAGAGATCCCCTCCGGCTTCAAGGAGAAGGCGGAACTCGACAAGCTCGCCTATACGGGCCCGTCGGAGCTCCTGGCCGAGAAGTTCCACATGGCGGAGGAATTCCTGAAGCTCCTCAACCCGGACGCGGACTTCTCCGAGGCCGGCACCAAGATCAAGGTGGCCCGGGTGCGCGAAAAGGGCCTCGACGGCAAGGTGGCGCGCATCGAGGTCCACAAGGACGACGCCTCCGTGCGCGCCTTCGGCAAGGACGGCAAGCTCCTCGCCTACTACCCGGCGACGATCGGCAGCGAGGCCACGCCGGCCCCGAGCGGGACGTTCAAGATCTCCCGCGTCGCCATCGAGCCGGTCTACACCTACGACCCGAAGAAGCTCGACTTCCCGGGCGTCGACGCCGACAAGGCCTTCGACATCGCCCCGGGGCCGAACAACCCGGTCGGCATGGTGTGGATCGACCTCGACCACGAGGGCTACGGGCTGCACGGGACGCCGGACCCGACCAAGATCGGCCACACCACCTCCCACGGCTGCGTGCGCATGACCAACTGGGACGCCCTCGAACTCGCCGACGCCGTGAGCAAGGGCGTCGAGGTCGCGTTCAAGGAGGGGTAACCTACCCCGATCGTTCTCGTCGCCTCCTCCGCCCCGTCATCCTCGGGCCAGCCGCCGGCGCGGCCCGAGGGATGCGGCGCAGGAATGTCGCGGCACCCGGCCCGGGGCCCTTCCGTATCGCGGCTCCCGTCGCTACATTGGGTCGGCGGGGCTGTGGGGTGCGTCAGGAGACTTATCCCCGGGGCCTTATCGATCCTAACGGGAGCTGTTCCTGACCCGGTCCGTGGACCGGGACAAACGGCGCCCACCTACGTTGTAGGTTTCCCGGGATCGATCCTCCGACGGCTTTCGCGGCTCCGCACTCCTCCATGCCAGACCCCACCCCCGCCGAGATCAAGGACAGGCTTCGGCGCGAGGCCTTTTGCCGCCGCGATGCTCTCGACAAGGATTTTCGGCGCGCCGCCGCCCGGGCCGTGGCACGAAACGCCCTCGCGCTGCCGGAACTCGCCGACGTCCAGCCGGTCGGGGCCTATTGGCCGATCCGCAGCGAGCTCGACCCGCGCCCGCTCATGCGCGCGCTGCTGAAGCGGGGGCAGAGCGTGGCCCTGTCGCAGATTATCCATCCCAAGCTCAGCTGGCGCCTCTGGCGGCCCGGCGACGTCCTGATCAAGGGCGGCTTCGGCGTGCGCGAGCCCGGGCCGGACAGCCCGGAATGCTTCCCGAAGGCGCTGCTCGTGCCGCTCGCCGCCTTCGACCGCCGGGGCAACCGGCTCGGCTACGGCAAGGGCCATTTCGACCGGGCCATCGCGGCCCTCTCGGCCCTGCACCCGGTGCTCACCATCGGGCTCGCCTATGCGGTCCAGGAGATCGAGGCGGTCCCGGCGGAGGATCACGACCGGCGCCTCGACGTTGTGGTCACCGAGACCGGCGTGATCAGGTCCTGACATGCGCCTCCTCTTCCTCGGCGACGTCGTCGGCCGGCCCGGGCGCGCCGTCGTCGCCCGCCTGCTGCCCCTCCTGCGGGAGGAATGGCGGCTCGACTGCGTGGTGGTGAACGGCGAGAACGCCGCCGCCGGCTTCGGCATCACCGAGGCGATCTGCGACGACCTCCTTTCCGCCGGGGCCGATTGCGTTACCCTCGGCAACCACGCCTTCGACCAGCGGGAGGCGCTGGTCTTCATCGAGCGGCAGCCGCGCCTCGTGCGCCCGGCGAACTATCCGCCCGGCACCCCCGGGCGCGGCGCGACCCTGGTCGAGACCCGCGCCGGCGCCCGCGTGCTCGTGCTCAACCTCATGGGCCGCATCTTCATGGACGCCCTCGACGACCCCTTCGCGGTCGCCGACCGGGAGCTCGCCGCCTGCCCCCTCGGCGGCGGCGCCGACGCGGTCGTCGTCGACCTCCACGCGGAGGCGACGAGCGAGAAGCAGGCCCTTGCCTACCATCTCGACGGCCGGGCGAGCCTCGTCGTCGGCACCCACACCCACGTGCCGACGGCGGACCAGCGCATCCTGTCCGGCGGCACCGCCTACATGTCGGACGTGGGCATGTGCGGCGACTACGATTCCGTCCTCGGCATGGACAAGGAGGAGCCGATCCGGCGCTTCCTGCAGAAGACGCCGGGCTCCCGCATGGAGCCGGCCGGCGGCGAGGGGACCTTGTCCGGGCTCGCCGTCGAGACCGACGACCGGACCGGGCTCGCCGTCCGCGTCGCCCCCGTGCGGATCGGGCCCAACCTCGACGAGACGCGGCCGGCCTTCTGGGGCGGGTAGCGCCCGGCGGTCCGAATGCGTCCTATTCTCCTGCACCGGGAAGTAGTTTGACCCGATTGGCCCGGCCTAAAATGGTAAAACGAAAGGCAACGGCATAGTCCCGGCCCAATTCGGGCTCCGGCCGGCCACATTTTTCCCGTTCCTCCTTTCCGAGTTCCTGCTATCGTGCCGCCGATGTCGCCTCCCGATCACAGCGCCGCGC
>DATLFZ010000195.1:0-11324 GCA_035540795.1 Beijerinckiaceae bacterium
CAACAACAGCGAGCGGACGATCTACTACGAGAACGCCCGGCTCGAATTCGCCGGCGTCCCGATCGCCTACATGCCGTATTTCTGGACGCCCGATCCGACGGTGAAGCGCAAGACGGGCTTCCTGACGCCGAGCTACATCAACTCCAAGACGCTCGGCTTCGGCGTGCGGGTGCCCTACTTCATCGAGGTGGCGCCGAACGCCGACATCACCCTGACGCCGACCTACCTGTCCCGGCAGGGCTGGCTCGGCGCCGTGGAATGGCGCCACCGCCTCCTCGCCGGCTCGTACAACATCCGCGCCGCCGGCATCTTCCAGCGGGACGGGGAGGCCTTCCTCGCCGCCCCGTACGGACCCCGCGATCGGGTCGCGCGCGGCTCGCTCGAGAGCACCGGCATGTTCTACATCAACCAGCGCTGGCGCTGGGGTTGGGACGTGGCCCTCCTCTCCGACAAGTGGTTCCTGAACCACTACCGGGTCCGCAGCGAGAGCGCCGCGGAGCTGTACTTCCGGGAATCGGTCTCGACCTTGTGGCTGCGCGGCGTCGGGGACGGTTCCTGGTTCGACGCGCGAGGGTACTACTTCAAGCCGCTGATGGCGTTCGACTGGCAGAAGCAGCAGCCGGTGGTCCACCCGGTGGTCGACTACAACAAGCGCATCGACACCCCTGGACCTCTGGGGGGCGAACTGTCGTTCGACGTGAACCTGACGAGCTTGAGCCGTGAGGCCTCTCAGTTCCAAAGCGTACGCAGCCCCGGTGGTGGCTTTTGGGGCTATGCGAGCTGCACGACCTTCAGCCGGCAATTCTGCATCGTGCCTGGAGCGGCGGGAACGTTCACCCGGCTGTCCGCGCAAGGATCCTGGCGCCGCCAGATGATCGACGACGCAGGACAAGTATGGACACCGTTCGCCTATGTCCGCGTGGATGGGTTCTGGAACCAGCCGACTTTGTTCGGGTACGAAAACGCCAAGCTCGCGAACTTCATCGATCCGGGGCAGGAGTTCGTGGGACGGGTCATGCCGGCTGTCGGCATCGAGTATCGATACCCGCTCGTGGGGCCCGCAGGCGCCGCCGGCACGCAGGTTTTCGAGCCGATCTTTCAGCTCGTGGCGCGGCCGAACGAGACGAGGAACGGCACGCTCCCGAACGAGGACGCGCAGAGCCTCGTCTTCGACGACAGCAACCTGTTCGAGTGGGACAAGTTCTCCGGCTGGGATCGGGTCGAGGGCGGTGTGCGGGCCAATATCGGGGCGCGCTACAGTGTCTCGCAACCGGGAGGGGCGAGTTTCAGCGCTGCCGCGGGGCAGTCGATCCATCTCGCCGGCCTGAACTCGTTCAAGATGGGCGACATCGTCAACGTAGGCCGAGACTCGGGTCTCGAGACAAGTCGCTCCGACTACGTCGGTCGGGTACGTTTCGCTCCCACCTCCCGGATTTCCTTCACCGCCCGGGGTCGATGGGACGAGCGCACGTTCGACCTTCGGCGCATCAACGCGAGCGCTGCTGTGAGCCTGAGCCCGGTTCTGCCGCTGAGCGGCGGCATCGGGTACACGCGACAGTCTCCGCAGCCCGAACTGGGTTTCCCGTTCCGCCGCGAGTCGCTGTCCCCTTCGATTGCTTACCAGATCACCCCCAACTGGAGCGTAGAGGCCGGCTTCAACTTCGATCTGTCGAAGAATCTTCCGGCTCTCTACGACTACCGCGTAGCGATGGAGCAGTATCAACGTAATCCCACCTTGGCCTTACCCGTGTACCGGGTCCAGGACGAGTGGCTGCCTCAGTCGACACGGTTCGCGCTTACCTATACGGACGAGTGTACCACGTTCAGCATCACCTATACCCGAGGCCCCCGCCCCCTCGCTGCCGCCCTCGGACAGCAGGAGCGCGTGCAAACGTTCCTGGTCCGCCTCGAACTACGCACCCTGGGCGAACTCGGCTATCGGTACGGCTCCGGCCCGCCGGACACGCTGGATGGCATGGCCCCACGCCAGTGACGCGGTCGCTCTGACCCAGGGCGATCCGGCGGGAATCGGACCGGAGCTCGCGCTGAAGGCCTGGTCCCTGCGGGAGAGCGCGGGTCTTTCGCCCTTCCTCCTCGTCGGGGATCCGGATTTCCTCGCCCGCCTGTCCGGCCGGCTCGGGCTCGGCGTTCCCGTCGAAGCCGCGACGGCCGCGGACGCGGCGACGATCTTTCCCCGGGCGCTCCCCGTCCTGCCCCTGTCGCACCCGGTCGCGGCCGAGCCGGGCCGCCCCGACCCGGCGACCGCGTCCGGCACGATCGAGGCGATCGAGCGCGCCGTCGCCCTCGCCCGGGCCGGCGAGGTCTCGGGCCTCGTGACGAACCCGATCGCCAAGCACGTCCTCTACGAGGCCGGCTTCCCCCATCCCGGGCACACCGAGTTCCTCGCCGCGCTGGCGGCGGAGCCGGGCCGCGATCCGCCGCGACCGGTGATGATGCTGTGGAGCGAGACCCTCGCGGTCGTTCCGGTGACGATCCACATCCCACTGCGCGCGGTCGCGGACGCGCTCACCACCGCCCTCGTCGTCGAGACGGGCCGGATCGTCGCCCGCGACCTGCGCGCCCGGTTCGGGATCGCGGCGCCGCGCCTCGCCGTCGCCGGGCTCAACCCCCATGCGGGCGAGCACGGGACCCTCGGAGCCGAGGACGAGGCGGTGATCGCGCCGGCCGTCCGGGCGCTGCAGGACGAGGGCATCGACGCGACCGGGCCGTGGCCGGCCGACACGATGTTCCACGCCCGGGCGCGGGCGGGCTACGACGCGGCGCTCGCCATGTACCACGACCAGGCGCTCGTCCCGATCAAGACGCTGGCCTTCGACGAGGCCGTCAACGTCACCCTCGGCCTGCCCTTCCTGCGCACCTCGCCCGACCACGGCACCGCCTTCGACATCGCCGGCAAGGGAATCGCCCGTCCAAACAGCCTGATCGCGGCGCTGAAGCTCGCCCACCGGCTCGGACGGGCCGGGTGAGCGCCATCGACGACCTGCCGCCCCTGCGCGAGGTCGTGCGGGCGCACGGTCTCGCCCCGCGAAAATCCCTCGGCCAGAATTTTCTGTTCGACCTCAACCTGACGAGCCGGATCGCCCGCGCCGCCGGCCCGCTCGACGGGGTGACCGTCCTCGAGGTGGGGCCCGGCCCCGGCGGGCTCACCCGCGCCCTCCTCGCCGCCGGCGCCGCCCGGGTGATCGCGGTCGAGCGCGACGAGCGCTGCCTGCCGGCGCTCGCGCAGATCGCGGATCGCTATCCGGGACGGCTCGAGGTGGTGGCGACGGACGCCCTCGGCTTCGACCCGCGCCCGCTCATCGGGGAGGCGCCGGCGCGGGTCGTCTCCAACCTGCCCTACAACGTCGGAACGGCGCTCCTGACCGGCTGGCTGACCGCGGAGGCCTGGCCACCCTGGTGGCAATCGCTGACGCTGATGTTCCAGCGGGAGGTCGCCGAGCGCATCGTCGCCGACGAGCACACGCCGGAGAACTACGGCCGCCTCGGCGTCCTGTGCGGTTGGCGCACGCGATCGCGCATCCTGTTCGACGTGCCGCCCTCGGCCTTCGTGCCGCCGCCGAAGGTGACCTCGAGCGTCGTCCAGCTCGTGCCGCGGGCCGACCCCCTGCCCTGCCGCCTCGCCACCTTGGAATCCGTGACCCGGGCCGCGTTCGGCCAGCGCCGCAAGATGCTGCGGCAGAGCCTGAAGGCGCTCGTGCCGCAGCCCGGCCCCGCGCTCGCGGCCGCCGGCCTCGCCGAGACCGCCCGGGCGGAGGAGGTGCCGGTCGCAGGCTTCGTCGCCCTCGCCAACGCCCTCGACGCGCTCAGGGCCTAGCGTCGAGAAGCCCGGCGACGAAGCCTTCGAGCCCGGTCTGGCGGGCCCGCCGCAGCCGCTCGGCGGCGAGAATCGCCTTGAGGTCGCGGAAGGTGCGCTGCAGGTCGTCGTTGACGAGGACGTAGTCGTAGCCGTGCCACTGGGCGATCTCGTCGCGGGCGTTGTCGAGCCGGCGGGCGATCACCTCGGCGCTGTCCTCCGCGCGCCGCTCGAGCCGCGCCTTGAGCTCGGCCATGGAGGGCGGCAGGACGAAGACGCAGACCACGTCGTCGCGCATCTTCTCGACGATCTGGCGCGTCCCCTGCCAGTCGATGTCGAACATCATGTCGTGCCCGGCCGACAGGGCCTGCTCGACCGGCTTGCGCGGGGTGCCGTAGAAATTGCCGTGCACCTCGGCCCATTCGAGGAGGTCGCCGCGCTCGCGCATGCCGGCGAACTCGTCCTTCTCGATGAAGCGGTAATGGACCTTGTCGATCTCGGAATGCCGGCGCGGCCGCGTCGTCACCGACACCGAGAGGCTGATCTCCGGGTCCTCCCGGGTGAGATTCTGGGTGAGCGTCGACTTGCCGGCGCCAGAGGGCGAGGACAGGATCAGGAGCAGGCCGCGGCGGGACAGGCGCATGGTCATTCGACGTTCTGGGCCTGCTCGCGGAACTGCTCCACCACGGCCTTGAGGTCGAGGCCGATGCGCGACAGGGCCACGTCGCCGGCCTTGGCGGTGAGGGTGTTGGCCTCGCGGCCGAATTCCTGGGCGAGGAAATCGAGGCGGCGCCCGACCGCGCCCCCTTCCTGGAGGAGCGCCCGGGCGGCGGCGACATGCGCGGTCAGCCGGTCGAGCTCCTCGCGGATGTCGGCCCGGGTCGCGAGCAGCACGGATTCCTGGTGCAGGCGGGCCGGATCGAGGGCCGGCGCGGCGTCGAGGAGGGAAGCGACCTGCGCCTCGAGCCGGGCCCGGATCGCCTCCGGACGGCGGCCCGGCGCCGCCTCGGCGGCGGCGACGAGGCTCTCGATCGTCGCGAGCTGGCCCTCGATGACGCCCGCGAGGGCCTTGCCCTCGGCGCGCCGGTTGGCCTTCAGCGCCTCCGTCGCCCGCTCGATGCCGGCGCGCAGGTCGCGGGCGAGCTCGGCGTTGGCGGCCTCGTCGGCGGCCTCGTCCTCGATCTCGACCACGCCCCGGACCGACAGGAGCCCGTCGACGGAGGGCGGGCGCACGCTCTCCGGCAGACGGACGCGGCCGAGCGCCTCGACGAGCCCGGCCAGGACCTCCTCGTTGAGCCGGACCCGGGGGGCGCTCGCGGCGCGGGTCAGGCCGAGATTGAGCTGGCACTGGCCGCGGCCGAGGCCCTTCTGCACGATCTGCCGGGCCTCCTCGCCCACGGCGTCGAATCCCGGCGGGACGCGCACCCGGATCTCGAGCCCGCGCCCGTTCACGGATTTCAGCTCCCAGACCCAGTGGAAGGGGCCGGTGACGCCCGCCTCGCGGGCGAATCCGGTCATGCTGGCGATCATGCGACTCCCGCTCGGGCTCAGGCGGGGCGGACCTTAGTGTGCCGCCCCGAGGCTCACAAGCGCGGTCCGGTCAGGGCGCGCGGAGCACCGGCACGGTCTGGGGCGAGTTGAGGTCGAAGCTCCGGTTGAGGAGCGGATCGCGGGGCGTTCCCTCCGAGGCGTCGACGCTCGACCGGCGCCCCGGCGCGGTGGCGGGGGCGGGCCGGCCGCCGGCGGCAGGCGCCGGAGCAGCGCCGGTCGCACCGGCCGGACCGGCCGGACCGGCGGCGCCGGCCGGGGCGGCGGGCGCGTCCGGGGAGGGCTCGGCCCGGTCGACGGGTCCCTCCGGGGTCGTCGCGCGGGCCCGCTCGATCTGGCGCCACTTGAGCACGTTGCGCTGATGCGCCTCGTAATCCTCCGCGAAGCTGTGGCCGCCGGTCCCGTCCGCGACGAAGTAGAGGTCCTTGGTCTTGAGGGGATTGGCGACCGCCTCCATGGCGGCCCGGCCCGGATTCGCGATCGGCCCGGGCGGCAGCCCGGGAATGACGTAGGTGTTGTAGGGGGTCGGCTTCTCGATCTCCGAGCGCAGGATGCCCCGGCCGAGGGTGCCCTTGCCGCCGACGAGGCCGTAGACGATGGTCGGGTCGGATTGCAGCCGCATCCGCTTCTGCAGGCGGTTGACGAACACGCCGGCGACCCGGTGACGCTCGTCCGCCCGGCCGGTCTCCTTCTCGACGATCGAGGCCAGGATGACGAGTTCCTGCGGCGTCTTGATCGGCAGGTCGGGCGCCCGGCGCGACCAGATCTGGGCGAGCGCCTCGCGCTGCTTCGCCTGCATCAGGTTGACGATCTGCTGGCGGGTCATGCCGCGCTCGAACCGGTAGGTGTCCGGCAGGAGCGAGCCTTCGGGCGGGACCTGGGCCACCTCGCCGACGAGGATCTCATTGTCGCGCAGGCGGGCGACGATCTGCTCGCTGGTGAGCCCCTCGGGGATCGTGACGGCGTGCAGGATCGCCCGGCCGCCGATCAGGGTGTCGATGGCCGCCTCGACGCTCGCATTGGCCTTGAACAGGTATTCGCCGGCCCGCAGGGGCCCGCGGCGGCGGCTGAGCAGGGCGTAGGCCTCGAACAGGATCGGGCGCTCGATCACGCCCTCCCGCCGGAGCAGCTCGGCGATCTCGCTGACGCCGCTGGCGCGCGGGATCACGATCGCCTTGTCGGCGGGGAGCGGCCCGGGCCGCGTGACCTCCCGTTCGAGGAGCGCCACCGCGACGAGGCCGGTGAGGGCGACGACCAGGAGCAGGGTGAGGGCGCCGGAGAGCGCCGACAGGAGCCCGCCCCGCGGCCGGCGGACCCGCGGCGGCGGAGGCGGCGGCGCCACCGGCTTGATCGCCTCGCTCGGACTGCGCGGCGACAGACGCGGCGCGGTCCCCGCCGGCGTCGTCTCGTAGGGCGGGACGGTCTGTTGTCGTCGTCTGCCGAACATCACCTGGCCGATGGGGGCCGATCCCCCTCGCGCACCCTAGCAGGCATTATGGCGGAAAGGCAGCCGCTCAGGCCGCCCGCCGGAAGACCAGCGAGGCGTTGGTGCCGCCGAACCCGAAGGAGTTCGACAGGACCGTGTCGATGGTGCGCGGCTTCGCCCGGTTCGGGACGAGGTCGATCGCGGTCTCGACGGACGGGTTCTCGAGGTTGATCGTCGGCGGCGCGATCTGGTCGCGGATGGCGAGGGTGGCGAAGATCGCCTCGACCGCGCCGGCCGCCCCGAGGAGATGGCCGATCGACGACTTGGTGGAGGACATGGCGAGCTTCGCCGCCGCGTTGCCGACGACCCGCTCGACCGCGCGCAGCTCGATCTCGTCGCCGAGCGGCGTCGAGGTGCCGTGCGCGTTGATGTAGTCGATGTCGGAGGCGGTGATGCCGGCGCGCTTGATCGCCGCGTTCATGCAGCGGTAGGCGCCGTCCCCGTCCTCGGTCGGCGAGGTGATGTGGAAGGCGTCCCCGGACAGGCCGTAGCCGATCACCTCGGCGTAGATGCGCGCGCCGCGGGCCTTGGCGTGTTCGTAGGCTTCGAGCACGACGATGCCGGCCCCCTCGCCCATCACGAAACCGTCCCGGTCCCGGTCGTAGGGGCGCGAGGCGCGGGTCGGCTCGTCGTTGTAGCCGGTCGACAGGGCGCGGCAGGCGGCGAAACCCGCGAGCGAGAGCCGGTTCAGAGGGGATTCGCTGCCGCCGGCGACCATGACGTCCGCGTCGCCGAGCGCGATCAGCCGGGCCGCGTCCCCGATGGCGTGGGCGCCCGTCGAGCAGGCCGTGACCACCGCGTGGTTCGGCCCCTTGAGCCCGAACTCGATCGAGACATAGCCGGAGGCGAGGTTGATCAGGCGGCCGGGGATGAAGAACGGCGACAGCCGCCGCGGCCCCCTCTCGTGAAGGATGAGGGACGCCTCGTAGATGCCTCCGATGCCGCCGATTCCCGAGCCGATGAGCACGCCCGTGGCGCATTTCTCGTCCTCGGTGCGCGGGTGCCAGCCGGCGTCGTCGAGGGCCTGGCGGGAGGCCGCCATGGCGTAGACGATGAACGGATCGACCTTGCGCTGCTCCTTCGGCTCCATCCACTGGTCGGGATTGTAGGTGCCGTCGGAGCCGTCCCCGCGGGGGATCTGGCAGGCGATCTTGCAGGCGATGTCCGAGACGTCGAAGGCTTCGACGCGCGAGGCGCCGCTCTCGCCGGCGACGAGCCGCTTCCACGTGGCCTCGACCCCGCAACCGAGGGGCGAGACCATCCCGAGGCCGGTGACGACGACTCGACGCATCGACAAACGCCCTAGCCGCGACGGCGGCTCGTCCGCGCCCGCACGCCCTCAGCTCGCGTTCTTCTCGAGGAACTTGATGGCGTCGCCGACCGTGACGATGGTCTCGGCAGCGTCGTCGGGGATCTCGACGTTGAACTCCTCCTCGAACGCCATCACGAGCTCGACCGTGTCGAGGCTGTCGGCCCCGAGGTCGTCGATGAAGTTCGCGTTCTCCGTCACCTTGTCGGCTTCGACGCCGAGGTGCTCGACCACGATCTTCTTCACGCGCTCAGCGATGTCACTCATCGTTCGTTCCTCGTGTCGCTCGTTGGAGAATGCCGACCGCCCGGGGCGGGTTCGGCCAGGATGCCGGGGTTCGCACCCGGGACAGTGAAATCCGGCGCGCTCCGCAGAGCAGGCAAAACCGCAATTCCCGCGCGGGTCAAGTCCCTTCGCGCTTCGCGCCGGTGATTAGCACAGGCCCGGCGCCCGGCCAACGCCGCGGGGCCTCAGAACATGGCCATGCCGCCGTTCACGTGGAGCGTGTGGCCGGTGACGTAGGCCGCCTCCGTCGAGGCGAGGAAGGCGACCGCGGCCCCGATCTCGGAAGCCTGGCCGAGGCGCCCCATCGGCACCGTGCCGAGGATCGCCTCCCGCTGCTTGTCGTTGAGGGCGTCGGTCATGGGCGATTCGATCATGCCCGGGGCGACGCAGTTCACGGTGATGCCGCGGGTCGCCACCTCGGCGGCGAGCGCCTTGGTCATGCCGAGGAGGCCGGCCTTGGCCGCGGCGTAGTTGCCCTGGCCGGCGTTGCCGGTCGTGCCGACCACCGAGCCGATGTTGACGATGCGGCCGTAGCGCCGGCGCATCATGCCCTTCACCGCGGCGCGGGAGAGCCGGAAGGCGGCGGTGAGGTTCACGGCGATGACTTGGTCCCATTCCTCGTCCTTCATGCGCAGGAAGAGGTTGTCCCGGGTGATGCCGGCGTTGTTGACCAGGATGTCGAGGCCGCCGAGCGCCGCTTCCGCCGCGGGGACGAGGCCTTCGACCGAGTCCTTCTCGGCGAGATTCGCCTCGATCACGTGGACGCGCTCCCCGAGCGCGCCGGCGAGTTCGTCGAGGGCCGCCCGGCGGGTGCCCGACAGGGCGACGGCGGCGCCCTGCGCGTGGAGCGTGCGGGCGATGGCGCCGCCGATCCCGCCGGTGGCGCCGGTGACGAGCGCCTTGCGCCCTGACAGATCGAACATCGTCCTCTCCTGGATGGTCGCGGCTCAGGCGGCGGCGTAGGCCGCCACGTCCTCGGGCGTGCCGACGGCGGTCGCGGCGGCACCGGCGGCGATGCGCCGGACGAGGCCGGTCAGGACCTTGCCGGCGCCGACCTCGACGAAGCGGTCGACCCCCGCCCCCGCCATCCAGGCGACGCTCTCGCGCCAGCGTACCGTGCCGGTGACCTGGCGCACGAGATTTGCGCGGATCCGGTCCGGGTCCGAGACCGGGGCGGCCTCGACGTTGGCGACGAGGGGCACGAGCGGGGCCCGCAGGTCCACCCCCGCGAGGGCCTCCCGCATCGCCTCCGCGGCCGGCGCCATGAGGGCGCAGTGGAACGGGGCGGAGACGGTCAGCATCACGGCGCGCTTGGCGCCCCGCCCCTGCGCGATCGCCACGGCCCGCTCGACCGCGGCCTTGTGCCCGGAGACGACCACCTGGCCGGCGCCGTTGTCGTTCGCCACGTCGCAGACCTCGCCCTGCGCCGCCTCCCGGGCGACCGCGGCGGCCGCCGCCTCGTCGAGGCCGAGAAGCGCCGCCATGGCGCCGACGCCGACCGGGGTCGCGTTCTGCATGGCGTTGCCGCGGATGCGCAAAAGCCTCGCCGTGTCGGCGACGGAGAGCGCGCCGGCGGCGGCGAGGGCGGAATACTCCCCGAGCGAGTGGCCGGCCACGTGGGCGGCGTCGCGCTTCAGGTCGAGGCCGGCCTCGGCCTCGAGCGCCCGCAGCGCGGCGAGGCTCACGGCCATCAGCGCCGGCTGGGCGTTGGCGGTGAGCGTCAGATCCTCGGCCGGACCCTCCCACATGATCCGGGACAGGTTCTGGGACAGGGCCGCGTCGACCTCCTCGAACACGGCGCGCGCCTGCGGGAAGGCCTCGGCGAGGGCCTTGCCCATGCCGACCGCCTGGCTGCCCTGCCCTGGAAATATCAACGCCCGGCTCATATGTCCTCGCATGAAGAGACGCGCGGGACTGGCACCGGGCGTCCGGGGAGTCAAGATTCGCGGCCCGCCGCCTTGTCCTCCGGAGCCTTTCGGTGTAGAGGCCGCGTTTTCCCGAACACTCGGACGAGAAGGAGCCCCCGATGGCTCGCGTGACCGTCGAAGACTGCATCGACAAGGTCGAGAACCGCTTCGAGCTCGTGCTGCTCGCGAGCCACCGCGCCCGGATGATCTCCTCGGGCGCCCCGCTCACGATCGACCGCGACCGCGACAAGAACCCCGTCGTGGCCCTGCGCGAGATCGCCGACGAGACCATCTCGCCGGACGACCTGCGCGAGCAGTTCATCCATTCCATGCAGAAATACGTCGAGGTCGACGAGCCCGAGGCCGAGACCGTGCCGCTGATCAGCGCGCCGGCGACGGGCGGCGGCGACGACAGCGACGTCCAGTTCGACCGCATGAGCGAGGAGGACCTGCTGCGCGGGCTCGAGAGCCTCGAACCGCCGAGCAACACGGAGGAGGAGGAGTAGCCCTCCTCCCTTCGCCTGCCCCGAGCCCGGCCCCCGCGCCGGGCTTTTTCTTGCGCAAGCGCTTCCGGCGGCCGTGCCGCACTTGCGAGACCGAAAGCCCCGCCGATATCATTTTCTCGACCATTGTCGCTCAACATGGCCGGTGCTCCCCGGCCTCGTCGGCCGGCGCGGCTTCCGGAGAACGCGCGCGCATGATGCGCCAGTACGAACTCGTCGAGCGGGTGAAGCGCTACAACCCCGCCGCGGACGAGAGCCTGCTCAACCGGGCCTACATCTACGCGATGCGGGCGCACGGGTCGCAGAAGCGCGCCTCCGGCGACCCCTTCTTCGCCCATCCCCTCGAAGTCGCCGCGATCCTGACCGAGCTCAAGCTCGACGACGCCACAATCGCGGCCGCCGTCCTGCACGACACCGTCGAGGACACGGAGGCCACCCTCGAGGAGATCGACAAGGTCTTCGGACCCGAGAT
>DATLFZ010000196.1:0-4521 GCA_035540795.1 Beijerinckiaceae bacterium
CGTCGGCGCGGTGCGGATGCGCGGCCGGGTCGAGCCGATCGCCCCGGCGAGCTTCGGCGCGATCGCCCGGGCGGCCCCCCTCGCCCTCCTCGCGGCCCTGATGTTCGGGCTCCTCGACAACGGGCTTCTGTCCTTCCTCAGCCTGTTCGCCCTCGAGACCGGCGCGTCGGTCCCGGACGCCTCCTGGCTCGCGGCGGCGGCCTTCTTCGGCATCGTCGTGCTGCAGCTGCCGCTCGGCTGGCTCGGCGACCGCTTCGATCCGGGCGCGGTCCTCCTCACCTGCGCCGTGCTGGCGCTCGCGGTCCTCGTCGCCCTGCCGCAAGTGGTCGGCGTCCGCCCCGCCCTGTTCGTCATGGCCTTCCTCCTCGGCGGCCTGTGCGACGCCTTCTACGTGCTCGGCCTCGCCATGCTCGGCCGGCAGGTCGCCCCGGCGCGGCTCGCCACCGCCAACGCCTGCTTCATCGCCTGCTGCGGCCTCGGCGAGGTCGCCGGGCCCCTCGTCGCCGGCGGCGCCCTCGGCTGGTCGCCGGGCGCCTTCCTGTGGGTCTTCGTGGTGCTGATCGCGGCGGCCTGCTTCGCCCTCAACCGGGGAGCTCGGCCGGGCGTCGCGGCGGCCCCGGCGGCCCGGGCCGACGGGGCGCCGGCCTGAGGCTGCCGCAACGGAATCGTGACGAATTTTCCGTCAATTCGACGGGGGCGATTTTCGAGAGAAGACGCAACCGTCGGGTGACGGGAGGCTGCTAGGGTCTTTTTCGACCGGGACCGCTTCGGAGGAGCTCCCATGACGCTTTCCACTGTCCATTTCCCCCGCGACGACAGGGGCACCGTCGCGGTCCTCGCCGCGGGAGGGATCGCCGTCCTGTCCCTGTTCGGCGCGGCTTCGCTCACCTACAGCAACATGACCTCGACCCGGACCACCTACCAGAAGGCGATCGACGGGGCGGTGCTCGCCGGGGCGCTGCTGCCTTCGAGCGCCTCGGAAGCGGACCGCATCCGGGCCGCCCTCGACACCTTCAAGGGGATCGCCGGCGCCAAGGCCGCCCTGCCCGCCGACACGGCGCCGGTGTTCCGGGTCACCGCGCCGGGGGGCCGCATGCAGGTCGAGGGCAGCCTCGAGGCGCCGGTCGAGCACGTGTTCGGAAGCCTGTTGGGCGAGCGCAAGTTCAAGGTCGCCGTCGCCGCCGCCGCCCAGAAGGCGGCCTCCGCCCCGGTCTGCCTCTACGCCCTCAACGGCAAGGACCAGGGCGCGATCGACCTCAACGGCAAGGTCAGCGTGAACTCGACCTGTCCGGCCCAGGCGAACTCGACCTCCTCCTCCGGCGTGAGGGCGGTCGGCAACTCCCTGATGACCACCCCGGTCCTCGCCACCGCGGGCGGCTACCGGGGCGAGAACTTCCGACCCGCTCCCGAGGTGAACAGCCCGCGCATTCCCGACCCGCTCGCGGGCCTGCCGTTCCCGGCGATGGGGCCCTGCATCGACGCGGAGGACCGTCTGCGCGGCGCCAACGTGACGCTCTCGCCCGGGACTTATTGCGGCGGCATCGGCATCAAGTCCGGCTCGACCGTCCGCCTCCAGCCGGGCATCTACGTCATGAAGGACGGCGAATTGAAGATCGACAGCGGGTCGCGGGTGACCGGGGAGGAGGTGGTGATCGCCTTCACCGGCAAGCAGGCCAAGTTCTGGATGACCGGCGGCGCCCAGATGGAGCTGACCTCGCCGAAGACCGGGCCCTACAAGAACATCCAGTTCATGGAGGACCGCGGCTCCTCCGACGTGAACAACACCTGGGTGTCGATCGGCGGCGATTCCCGGCTCAAGTTCGACGGGACCATGTACTTCCCGAACTCCAACATCTGGATCTTCGGCGGCTCGGTGGTGGAGGTGAACTCGCCTTCGATCGCCATGATCGGCGACAAGCTCTGGTTCCAGGACAACAGCGTGATCACGGTCACCCAGGAGAACCCGCGCAACATCGCCGTCGCCGACGCACCCCGGCTCGAGGCCGGCGCCCGCCTCGTGGAGTGAGGGCGCTTTTTCCCTCTCCCCGCTCGCGGGGAGAGGGTCGGGGTAAGGGGCCCGGTGAGCAGCCGCGCCGTCTCCGGCACGGTTCCGCCCCTCACCCGGTGGCGCCTGCCGGCGCGACTCAACCTCTCCCCCTGCGGGGAGAAGCGGTGGGGGCCCGCTACGGCACGAACCCCTTCTTGGTGTGGATCTTGGTGTGCGGGCTGTTGCCCGGTCCCCAGACCGAGACGTTGGGGCCCTTCTTCTTGTCGACGTAGGCGCTCGTGCCCTGCAGGTTCGGGGTGCGCGCGGGCTTGCCGCTGTAGCCCTGCATGATCACGAGGGTGCCCTTCTTCCCGCCGCCCTTGCCGGTGGCGAGGGCGGGGGTGACGGCCGCGGCGGCGAACGCCACGGCGAGACCGATCGCGAGAGCTTTCATCGTTGACCTCCCTGGCCGCATGATCGGATGCGCGACGGAGCCGTCGCGCAGGGCGCCCGCGTGCGGCCGACACGGACGCCACTTGCCTGATGCGCGCGCGGCGCCCCGGGGGATCGGCCCCGCAGCCGCGCGGCCGGTCACGGCATGTTGCGGCCGGGCCGGTTCGTCTTCGTCGTGGTGACGTTGGTCGTGCCGCCCGTCTGCAGCTGCCCCTTCGGCCCCGTCGTGGTGTACGTGGTCGTGCTGCTCGAGCTCGCCTTGGGGTTGTACTTGCCGCTGCCGCCGGTGGTGTTGACGGTGGTCTCGCCCCAGCCCGACTTCTTGCCCTGGGCGGCGGCGGGCGCGGCGGCGCCGGCCGTCATGACGAGCGCGAGTGCGGAGAACGCGGCGAACACCTTCGTCATGAACGTGCTCCCTCATGGTGCGGGATGTGTCCCGCACGGGAAGTGATCGTCCGCCGCAAGCTCCACCATAACAAGTCTCGCCTCCGCGAGTCCAGATGCAGCCGCGGTGGAAGTCCGACGGCGGCGCGCGACCGAACGGAAGTGCCCCGAACCGCTGCGCCGGTTCCTCGACCTGCCCGCGGATATTTGTCCTGGACAGATTCGGACAGGAACTTTTAAAGTGTCGCCGCGGCGGAAACGACCACCCGGCCCGGCTTCGACCGGGCCTCACCGGGAGTTGTGACCATGGTCAAGACCCTCGCCGCCGCCTCCGTCCTCGCCTTCTCGCTCGCCGTTGCCGGCTCCGCCTTCGCCGCCTCCAAGAACCAGGGCGGCGGCCCGGGCGCCAGCGGCACCGGCGACAAGGCCAGCGGCAAGACCAGCTTCTTCGCCACCAAGAAGACCGGCGCCGCGGGCCCGCAGGGCGGCGGCCCGGGCAACAGCGGCACCGGCGACAAGAACAGCAACCGCAAGGGCGTGCGGCTGCCCTAGGCCGCTCGAGCCCGCGCAGACGTGGGGGCGCGACCGCGTCGCAAGACGCCCATCAAGGAAGGAAGCATCATCACCCTCGACAAGCGCATCGTCGTGCTCGCGGCCGCGGCGCTCGCTCTCGGCTTCGCCGCGCCCGCCTTCGCGCAGGGCAAGAAGTCCGGCTTCGCCTCGTCGAGCACGCAAGGCTCGGGCGGCAAGACGAACACCAGCGCCAATCCCTCCAACCAGGGCCAGACCACCGTCACCGGGCCGAAGGGCCAGGTGAAGCAGGGCAAGGACGCCAACACCACCACCAGCCTGCCCGGCCGGTTCCGCTGAGGGAGCGAACGATGAACCGTTGCCTCGCCCTCGCCGCGGCCGCGGCGCTCGCCGCCGCCCTCGCCGGCCCCGCCCTCGCCCAGGGCAAGAAGAGCGGCTTCGCGTCGAACGCCGGCGCGAGCAGCCAGCCCGCGAAGAACACCCACAACCAGGGCACCACGACCGGGCCGAAGGGCGCCCTCAAGAACGACAAGAGCACGCCCAACACCAACCTGCCCGGGCGCTACCGCTGAGCCGCTCCCGGACGGGCGGGAGGTCCCGCCCGTCCGCCTTGACCCTTCCTTTACCCTAACGGGCGTAAACCATGCCGGGAGGGCGCTCGCGCCCGCGTTCCAGGGTACCCGCATGGTCCGTCCCGTCCTCGGCGTCGTGCTCGCCGCCGCGCTGCTCGCCGGCTGTGCCGCACCGCGCCACACCGGCACGCTCGGGATCCCGCCCCGGATCGGCACCCTCACCCCGGTCGGCGACCTCCTCGCGGCGCTGCCGCCGCCGGCGCGGCCGATCAACGTGGCCGTCTACGAGTTCCCCGACCTCACCGGCCAGAACCGGCCGAACCCGCTCTACGCCGACTATTCCCGGGCGGTGACCCAGGGCGGCGCGGCGATCCTCGTCGACGCGCTCAAGACCGCCGGCCGGGGCGCCTGGTTCCGGGTCGTCGAGCGCGGCAACCTCGACAGCCTCCTGCGCGAGCGCCAGCTCATCCAGGAGACCTACGAGGTGCTCCGGCGCGACCGCAGCGAGAAGATCGACCCGCTCGAATTCGCCGACTACCTGATCACCGGCGGCATCGTCTCCTTCGACGCCGCTATCGACGGCAGCAAGGTCGG
>DATLFZ010000197.1:0-7598 GCA_035540795.1 Beijerinckiaceae bacterium
GAGCTG
The DNA here is from genome assembly GCA_035540795.1 of Beijerinckiaceae bacterium. GTDB lineage: Bacteria > Pseudomonadota > Alphaproteobacteria > Rhizobiales > Beijerinckiaceae > JAJKJG01. The sequence goes on from DATLFZ010000197.1 coordinate 7, forward strand.
GGTCTCGCCGGCGGTGTGCGGGGTGACGAGGACGTTCGGGAATGCCCAGAGCGGGGAGGCCTGCGGCAGCGGCTCCTCGACGGTGGTGTCGATGCCGGCGCCGGCGAGGCGGCCCTCCTCGAGGGCGGCGATCAGCGCCGGCTCGTCGACGACCCGGCCCCGGGCGACGTTCACGAGCTGCGCGGACGGCTTCATCGCCGCGAACTGGGCCGCCCCCATGAGGCGCTTCGTCTGGGGGGTGAGCGGGCAGGTCAGGGCCACGTAGTCGGCCTGCGGCAGGATTTCGGCGAGGCGGTCCGGCGGCACGACCGCCTCGACCGGGTCCTCGGGGGTGCGCGGGCTGCGGCGGACGCCGATCACCCGCATGTCGAAGGCGCTGGCGAGAGTCGCGAGGCGGCGGCCGATCCGGCCGAGGCCGACGATCACCAGGGTCGCGCCGCCGAGCTCCTTCTCGCGGACGGCCCGGTCGCCGATCATGCCGCGCCAAAACCCCTTGGCCTGGTTGTCCCGGGCCTCCGGCAGGCGGCGGGCGAGGGCCAGGATCAGGGCCATGGCGTGCTCGGCGACGGCACGCTCGTTCGCCCCTTGCGCGCTCGCGAGCCGGATGCCGCGGGCGCGCAGGAGGTCCTTGTCGTACTGGTCCGTGCCGGCGCTGATCGACTGGATGAATTTCAGCCGCGGCGCGCGGTCGACGAGGTCGTTGCGCCACATCCCCGACACCGACAGCACGTCCGCCTCGCCGATCCGGGCGCGCAGGTCGTCGAGGCTGCGCACCTCGAAATGCCGCATCGGCTCGCCGCGCGCGGCGAGCTCGTCGCCGAGGCGGTAGGCGGCGTGGGCGAGGCAGACGACGAGATCGGCCCGGTTCGGCAGGGTCATGGCGGGTCCTCCGGCGACGGCCTCGCCGATAGACCATCGCGCCGGGGGAGGTCGAGGGGAAGCCGGATGTTTACCCCGCCCGGGCCGCGGGCTACCACGGTCGCATGAGGCGCAACGGATCGAAGGGCGGCCGCGCAGGCGCGCGGCAGGGAGGCGAGCGCAGGCCCGCCGGCGGCGCGGCGAGGACCCGCCCCCCCGCAGGCCGCGCCCCGGGCGAAGGCCGCGGGCCCCGCAAGGTCGGCGCTTCGACGGCCCAGACCCTGCGCCACGCCGAGGCGGCGGGCGAGGGCCCGGCACCGCGCAGGCCGGGCAAGGCCGAGGCCAAGGCCGCGGCCCAGGAGGTGCTCGCGACCGGGGTGCAGACCCTCGTGGTCGGGCCTGACGAGGCCGACATGCGCATCGACCGGTTCCTCACCGCCCGCTTCCCCCAGGTGCCGTTCGCGCATGTCCAGCGCATCGTGCGCAAGGGCGAGCTGCGGGTCGACGGCAAGCGGGTCAAGCCCAACGACCGGCTGCTCCCCGGCCAGGCGGTGCGAATCCCCCCGCTGAAGCTCGAGGCCGCCAGGCCCGCCGCGCGCAGCGCCGCCAAGGATCAGGACGTCCGGACCTTCCTGAAGTCGATCACCCTCTACGAGGACGCGGACGTCCTCGTCCTCGACAAGCCCGCCGGGCTCGCCGTGCAGGGGGGCTCGGGCACGACCCGTCACGTCGACGGCATGCTCGCCGCGCTCGTAGAGGACGACGGCCAGAGGCCCCGCCTCGTGCATCGCCTCGACAAGGACACCGCCGGGTGCCTGGTGATCGCGAAGACGCGCTTCGCGGCCGCCACCCTGGCGAAGTCCTTCCGGTCCCGCTCGGCGCGCAAGATCTACTGGGCGCTCGTGGCCGGGGTGCCGCGGGTGCGGCAGGGCCGCATCTCGACCTATCTCGCCAAGGAGGAGGACGAGGAGGCCTCGCGCATGCGGGTGGCGCGGCACGGGGCCGAAGGCGCGAGCCACGCGCTCACCTATTACGCGGTGGTCGACCAGGCGGCCCAGAAACTCGCCTGGTTGTCCCTGAAGCCGGTGACCGGCCGCACCCACCAGCTGCGGGCGCACGCGGCCCATATCGGGCACCCGATCGTCGGCGATCCAAAATACTTCGACGTGGAGAACTGGGAGCTGCCGGGAGGCATCCAGAACCGGCTGCACCTTCTCGCCCGGCGAATCGTCATCCCGCATCCGCGCACCGGCAGGCCGATCGACGTCACCGCGCCGCTGCCGCCGCACATGCGCCAGAGCTTCAACCTCCTCGGGCTCGACACCGAGCGCTACGACCCGATCGTGGACGCCCCGGAGGAATGAGCCTCGACGCCTTCATCGCCGCCTGCCCGCAGCCCCAGCGCGCGGTGATGGAACGGCTGCGCCGCCTCGTGCGCGAGGCCGCGCCCGATCTCGAGGAGGCGATCAAGTGGGGCAAGCCCTGCTTCGGCCGGGGCCGGACGACCCTGTTCGCCCTCGTGCCGCACCGGGCCCACGTCAACCTGCAGGTCTTCGCCGGCGCCGACCTGCCCGACCCGGACGGCCTCCTCGAGGGCACCGGCAAGTCCATGCGGCACGTGAAGTGCCGTTCGGTGGCGGAGGCGGAGCGGCCCGGCCTGCGCGCCCTCGTCGCGGCGGCGGCCGGCTGGCCCTCTCGCCCGAACCCTTCTACTTAGGCGGCGGGCGGCCCGCGATTCGGCCGCCGTTTTCGTGAAGGGGGCATGATGAACAAGGTGGTGACGACCGCCGTCGCGGTCGCGATCGGGCTCGCCGGCTGCAAGACGACCGAGGAGGCGAGCAAGGCCGTGCGCGGAAAATGGCTCGGCAAGCCGGTCGATTCGTTCTTCATCGAGAACGGTCCGCCGATCTCGAGTTTTCCGCTGGAGGCGGGAGGGACCATCTACACCTGGCGCGGCGGCGAAACGAGCTACGTCCGCCCGGCCCAGATCCAGACCCGGCCGGCGCAGCCGGCCTTCGGCAACACCGTGACCCGCACCACGACGGTCAACCCGGCCCCGGGCACCACCGTCACCCGGTCGAGCACCACCAGCTTCGGCGTCTCCGCGGCGCCGACCACGACCGTGATCCGCCCGGCCCAGCGGGTGGAACTCGTCTGCGAGGCCCAGATCGCCACCGACAAGGACGGCAAGATCCTCTCGGTGCGGATCAGCCGCGACACCGACGGGGCCGGCTTCTCGCTCTCGCGCTGCGCGGAATTGTTCGCGGACGGCTGACCCGAGGGGCAGCGATTTTTTTTCAAAAGCCTCGGAACCGGCAGCGGCCCTGGCGCGTTGTCCGCTTCGAAGGCCACTTTTCTGCCCCCACGGGCCTTCTCCTCGGCCCGGCGCAAGCCGGGCCGTTTTCCTTTGCGGTCACGGCATTTCGGCGGTCCGGCGCTTGCGGCTCGGCGCCTTCTGGACGGCGCGCTCCTCGCAGAAGGTCCTGGTCGCCTCGGCGACCGCCGCGGCGATGGTCTCCTGGTGGGCGGAGGTGCCGAGCAGCAGCTCCTCGTCCCGGTTCACGATCGAACCGGCCTCGAACAGGACCGCCGGCATGGCGGCCCGCCGCAGCACGTGGAGCCGATCCCAGCGATAGACCCCCGTCGCCGGGTCGAGCAGGGCGCGTCGGCGCCAGCCCATGAAGGGTTCGGCGTAGTGGGGCGTGTAGCGCAGGCCGCGGGCCTTGAGCCCGGCCCCGAGCTTCTGGGCGAAGCGCAGGCTCGCCGTCGCCTCCGCGTTCTCGTGCGACACGAACAGGGAATGGCCGCGGAAGCGGTCGCTGAAGTGCCGCTCGACCCCCTCGTGTTCCCAGTATTCCAGGAAATGCTCCGGCACCGAATCGTGGTGGATCGACAGGAAGAGGTCCACGCCGAGCGCGTTCGCCCGCTGGACCCTCTCGCCCAGCGCCGCGAGGCTGCGGCCCGACGTGACGAGGAGCGTGGTGCCGGCGAACCCGGCCCGGCGCAGGCTCGCCTCGATCCGCTCGGCGAGGCGGAGGTTGAAGGCGTATTCCGGCACGCCGCGGGCGCTCGTCGCCCCCGGCACCTCGGCCGTGTGGCCGACGTCGAGGGCGACGCGGAACGCGGCCGGATCGCAGGTCGCGGCGGCGGCGACGCCGGGCGCGGCGATGCCGAGGAGAACGGCAAAAAGGGCTCTGAAACGCATGCGGCCATGTTCGCGAGCCGCGCCGCGCGGCGCAACCGCCGGGCCGCCGTCCCGTTGCCGCACCCGGGGCTCCGGCTTCAGGGGAGCGATCCGGTGACCGCGACCCCCGGCGCCTTTTGAGCCGCGCCTCCCGCCGCCGGGCCGTGTTCGACGACCAGCACGAGGGCGACCGCGACGGAAACGACGGCGACGACGATCAGCATCGCGATCTCGGCCGGGCCGAGCACGGCGGGGCGCATGGGATCCCTCCAGCGGACCGGCCCGGTTTACGCTGCGAAAGGCAACGATCCCTTAACGCTCCGCCGGAGCCGAGAGAGGGCGGGCGCGCCGGAGCCGCCCGCTCCCTGAACCTATTGGACCACCCCGCGCGCGGTGCCCCTGCCGGGGACGAAACAGGCGCACGGGCTGCCGCGGGGCGCCGGCGTGGCGGCGCAGGTCGCGGCCGGGCTCACGCAGACGTTTCCCAGGCCGCGCGGCTGCGGCGGCCGGCCGGGCGGGGGGCCGTAGGGTCCGGGGCCGTAGGCCCGGCGGCGCTCCCATTCCCGGCGCTCGCGCTCGCGGCGGCGCTGCTCGCGCTCCCAGCGCGGGTCGTATCGATCGTAGCGGTCGTAGCGTGGGTCGTAGCGCGGGTCCCAGCCGCCGCCGGGCGGTCCCCATTGGGCCGCGGCGGGGGGCGCCGACGCCAGCGCGAACAAAAGGGCCGCCGAGGCGAACACTCCTCTCATCGGGTACTCTCCATCCATCGTCCAGCGACGCTAGGACGCCCTCCATGAACGGCGGCTGAGCACCCGAGTTTCCGCCCCTCCCCTCGCCACGCGGGCGTGCGCCCCGTAAAGGGGGCCGCTCACCGGAATCCCGCCCGTGTTCCTCGTCGTGTTCGACGTCGACGGCACCCTCGTCGACAGCCAGGACCTGATCGTCGCCGCCCAGCGCGAGACGTTCCTCGCCCACGGCCTTGAGCCGCCGGGACGAGAGCGGGCGCTCTCGATCGTCGGCCTGTCCCTGCCGCAAGCCTTTCGCGTGCTCGCCGACGAGGCGATCGCGGACAGCCTCGCCGAGGGGTATCGGCGCGCCTTCGGCCGCCTGCGGGCCGATCCGGCCTGGCGCGAGCCCCTGTTCCCGGGCGCGGCAGAGCTCTTGGCCGAACTCGCCCGGCGCCCGGACGTGGCCCTCGGGATTGCGACAGGCAAGTCGCGCCGCGGCGTCGCCCACCTGCTGGAGCGCGAGGGCTGGCAGGGGGTCTTCGCCACGATCCAGACCGCCGACGACGCCCCGTCGAAGCCCCATCCGGCCATGCTGGAGCAGGCTCTCGCCGAGACGGGAGTCGCGCCCGGCTGCGCCGCCATGGTGGGCGATTCCACCTTCGACATGGTCATGGCGCGGGCGGCCGGCCTGCGCCCGATCGGCGTGTCCTGGGGCTACCACCGGCCCGATGCGCTGCGCGAGGCCGGGGCGGAGACGATCGTCGAGTCCTACGCGGACTTGCGCGCCTACCTCTTCGATCGCGTGCTCGGCTCGCAGCCGGGCGCGGCGATGCCCATCTTGCCCGCATGAACGACACCATCGATCCGATCCGCAAGGCGCAGGCGGCCATGCAGCAGCCCCGGCCGAAGCGCTTCTACGAGAACGCCGCGGTCGAGGCGCGCGAAGGCGCCTTCGCCGTCGTCCTCGACGGCCGCCCCGCCCGCACCCCCGCCAAAAAACTCCTGGCGGTCCCGACCCGCGCCCTGGCGCAGGCGCTGGCCGACGAGTGGCAGGCCCAGGAGGCGGTGCTCGATCCCCGGGCGATGCCGCTGACGCGGATCGTCAATTCCGGGCTCGACGGGGTGGTCGGCAACGAGGCGGCGGTGATCGACGACATGACCCGCTACGCCGGCTCCGACCTCGTCTGCTACCGGGCCGGCGAGCCGGAGGGGCTGGTCGCGGCGCAAGGCGCCGCCTGGGACCCGATCCTCGCCTGGGCGCGCGAGGACCTCGGCGCGCGCTTCGTGCTCGGCGAGGGCGTGATGCACGTGACCCAGCCCGACGCCGCGATCGCGGCGGTGCGCGCCCGGCTCGAGACGCATCCGCCGCTCGCGCTCGCCGGCCTGCACGTGATGACGACCCTGACCGGATCCGTCCTCCTCGCGCTGGCCACGGCCGCGGGCCGGATCGGCGTCGACGACGCCTGGGCCGCCGCCCACGTGGACGAGCGTCACCAGGAGCGCCTCTGGGGCGAGGACGAGGAGGCGCTGCAGCGCCGCGGCCAGCGCGAGGCCGAATTCCGCGCCGCGGCGCAGGTGGTCGCGCTCGCGTCCGCCTAAGGTCGACCGGGAGGCGCGTTCCCGCGCCCTCGCGCCCGTGCTAGGCCTGCGCCGATCCGCGGGGGCCCTCGATGAAGGACATGCTGGAACGGCTGGAGGAGCGGCGCGCCAAGGCGCGGCTCGGCGGCGGCGAACGGCGCATCGCGGCCCAGCACGCCCGCGGCAAGCTCACCGCCCGCGAGCGCATCGAGCTCCTGCTCGACCACGGCTCCTTCGAGGAGTTCGACATGTTCGTGCAGCACCGCTGCGCGGATTTCGGGATGGCGGAGCAAAAAATCCCCGGCGACGGCGTGGTCACCGGCTGGGGTACGGTCAACGGCCGCACGGTCTTCGTCTTCTCCAAGGATTTTACCGTGTTCGGCGGCTCCCTGTCGGAGGCGCACGCGGAGAAGATCGTCAAGGTCCAGGACCTCGCGCTGAAGATGCGGGCGCCGATCGTCGGCCTGTTCGACGCCGGCGGAGCGCGCATCCAGGAGGGGGTCGCGGCGCTCGGCGGCTACGGCGAGGTGTTCAAGCGTAACGTGGTCGCCTCCGGGGTAATCCCGCAGATCTCGGTGATCATGGGCCCCTGCGCCGGCGGCGACGTCTATTCCCCGGCCATGACCGACTTCATCTTCATGGTGCGCGACACGAGCTACATGTTCGTGACCGGCCCGGACGTGGTGAAGACCGTCACCAACGAGACCGTCACGGCGGAGGAGCTCGGCGGCGCCAAGGTCCACACGACGAAGTCCTCCGTCGCCGACGGCGCCTGGGACGACGACGTCACCGCGCTGCTGCAGGTGCGCCGGCTCCTCGACTTCCTGCCAGGGAACAACCTCGAAGGCCCGCCCGAGTGGCCGAGCTTCGACGACCCCGGCCGCGTCGACCCCTCCCTCGACACGCTGGTGCCCGACAACCCCAACAAGCCGTACGACATCAAGGAGCTGATCCTGAAGGTTTTGGACGAGGGCGACTTCTTCGAGATCCAGGAGGCGTACGCCCGCAACATCGTCGTCGGCTTCGGGCGCATCGAGGGGCGCACCGTCGGGGTGGTGGCGAACCAGCCCATGGTGCTCGCCGGCGTCCTCGACGCGGACGCCTCGCGCAAGGCGGCCCGCTTCGTGCGCTTCTGCGACGCCTTCAATATCCCGCTGGTGACGCTGGTGGACGTGCCGGGGTTCATGCCGGGGACGTCGCAGGAGCACGGCGGCATCATCCGGCACGGAGCGAAGCTGATCTACGCC
>DATLFZ010000198.1:0-9503 GCA_035540795.1 Beijerinckiaceae bacterium
CCGCTCCTCGTGACCGATTCCGGCCTCGCCAGGCTGCCGATGATCGCGGACGCCCTGGAGCGCCTCCGGGCGGCCGCGATCATCGGCAGCTTGGCGAGCCCGGAATCGGTGACGAGAAGCGGGCGGCGGATGCCGGCGCCGCGGCAGATGTCGGCGAGCTCGCGGATGCGGCCCGGCCCGAACTTGACCGCGGTCGGGTAGTTCCAGTTGCCGGAAAGGGTCATCGGGTCGAGATCCGCAGGTGGAAGGATTTGGGACGGGTGAGGTGGTCGTAGCCGAGCACCGACAGGGTGACGCCGCGGCCCGAATTCTTGACCCCGGTCCAGGCGAGCTCCGGGTCGAGATAGTCGCAGCGGTTCATGAAGAAGGTGCCGGTCGCGACCTTCTCGCCGATGGCGATCGCCGCCTCCGGGTCGGCGGTCCAGATCGCGGCGGTGAGGCCGTATTCGGAATCGTTCATCAGCCGGACCGCCTCCTCGTCGGAGGCGACCTTCATGATGCCGACGACGGGTCCAAAGGTCTCCTCGGACATGACCCGCATGGAGTGGTCGACGTTCACCAGGATCTGCGGCGCGAGATAGGGGGTGCCGGCCCGGCTCGCCGGGAAGGCGGCCTCGTCGATGAGCGCCCTGGCGCCCCGGTGGCGGGCCTCGGCGACCTGGCCGCGCACGAAGTCGGCGGCCGAGGTGCGCACCATCGGGCCGAGGGTGGTGCCGGCCTCCGTCGGGTCGCCCAGCACGTAGCGGCGGGTCAGCGCGGCCGCGCCCTCGACGAAGCGGTCGTAGAGGTCCGCATGGACGTAGATGCGCTCGATGCCGCAGCAGGACTGGCCGGAATTGTAGAAGGCCCCGTCGACGAGGTTCTCGACGGCGTGGTCGAGGTCGGCATCGGCGCGGACATAGGCCGGGTCCTTGCCGCCGAGTTCGAGCCCGACCTCGATGAAGCGCCCGACCGCGGCCTCCTCGACCGACTCGCCGCCCTGGACCGACCCGGTGAAGGCGACGTGGCCGATGCGCCGGTCCCGGATCAGCCGGGCGGTGGCCCCGTGCGACAGGTGGAGGGCCTGCAAAAGGCCTGACGGCAGCCCCGCCTTCTCCGCCGCCTCGGCGAGGCGCTCGGCGCAGAGCGGGGTCTGGTGCGAGTGCTTGACGATCACCGCGTTGCCGGCGACCAGCGCCGGCACCACCGCGTTCACCGCGGTGAGGTAGGGGTAGTTCCAGGGCGCGACCACGAGCACGATCCCGTGTGGCTCGCGCCGGATGAACCGGCGAAAACCCTCCTTGGGGGACGCCTCGATGTCCGCGAGGGCTTTTGGGGCGAGGGCGATCATGGTGCGGGCGCGCTCCTCGAAGCCGCGCACCTCACCCGGCGTCTGGGCGACGGGGCGCCCCATCTGCCAGGTCAGCTCCTGTGCGATCGCCTCCCGCTCGGCCACGAAGGCGTCGACGAGGGCGCCCGCCAGCGCGCAGCGCTCGGCGAGAGGGCGGGCGCGCCACTCCGCCTGCGCCTTGGCGGCGGCGGACAAAGCGCGCTCGACCTCGCGCTCGCCGGCGAGCTCGCGCTCGACATAGACCGAGCCGTCGACGGGGCTGATCGTCCTGATGAGGTCCATCAAATGATCTCGAAATAGCGGGCGAGTTCCCAGTCCGTGATGTGCTTGCGGAACTCGCGCTCCTCCCATTCCCGGGTGGCGGCGAAATGCTCCACGAAGGCGTCGCCAAAGAGGTCCCGCGCCTCCTCGGACCGGCGCAGGCGCTCGGCCGCCTCGTAGAGGGTGCGCGGCAGGCCGAACTCGGGCTGCTCGGCCTGCGCGTAGGCGTTGCCCTCCACCATCGCCGCAGGCTCGATCCGGTTCTCGATGCCCCACAGGCCGCTGCCCAGGGCGGCGGCGAGCGCCACGTAGGGGTTCGCGTCGGCGGCCGCGATCCGGTACTCGACCCGCTGCGCCGACGGGCTGCCCGGGATCACCCGCAGCGCGGTGGTGCGGTTCTCGACGCCCCAGGTGGCGCTGGTCGGCGCCCAGTAGCCGGGGATCAGGCGGGAATAGGAGTTCACCGTCGAGGCGACCATGCCGAGGAGCTGCGGCATCAGCTTCTGCTGGCCGCCCACGAAATGGCGCATCGTCTCGCTCATCCGGTGCCTGCCGCCCTCGTCGTGAAAGACGGGCCTTCCGTCCCGGGTGAGCGAGAGGTGGATGTGCCCGCTCTGGCCGGGCCAGTTGCCGGACCACTTGGCCATGAAGGTCGCCATCAGGCCGCGGCGCTGGGCCAGCACCTTGGTGAAGGTCTTGAACAGGATCGCCTTGTCGGCGGCGGAGAGGCCGTCGTCCACGGTGATCGCCGCCTCGAGGACGCCGGGGCCGGTCTCCGTGTGCAGGCCCTCGAGGGCCATGTCCATGATGCGGCAGGTGGACAGGAGGTCCTGGTAGAGCTCGGCATGGACCGAGGAGCGCAGCACCGAATAGCCGAAATAGCCGGGCGTCAGGGGCTTCAGGTCGCGGTAGCCCTTTTCGCGGACGCTGTCCGGGGTCTCGTCGAACAGGAAGAATTCGTACTCGAACGCCGCCATGGTCTCGAAGCCGAGGGAGCGGGCGCGGTCGAGCACACGGCGCAGGGTGCCGCGCGGGCAGACCGCCTCGGCCTGGTCGGCGAGCTCGCACAGGAAGAACGGGATGCCGTCCTCGAAGGGCAGCGCCCGTCCGGTCTCGGGGAGGATGCGTACCGGGGCGTCCGGATAGGCGGTGTGCCAGCCGGTGTACTTGACGTTGTCGTAGAGCTGGTCGTTCGAATCCCAGCCGACGATCACGTCGCAGAACCCAAAACCCTTCTCGAGGGCGGAGAAGAACTTCTCCCGCGACAGGTACTTGCCGCGCAGGATGCCGTCCACGTCGGCGACCCCCACCTTGACGTGCGGAAACCCTTTCTCCTCGACGAAGGCCCGCGCCTCGGCGCGGTTCCGGAAACGGTACGGCTCGCTCACGCTGTCCCCCTGGCCCTCTGCAGCCCGCTTTGTGACGAAGATGACGGAGGCCGCGGCAAAAGTCGACGCACCGCCCCGGTTCAGGACCTCGCCCGGAACGGGCGCGCGAAGGCGTCGCGCACGGCCGGGATGCTGACGAGGACGATCAGGAGCGTGGTGATCCACAGGACCGCGCTGATCGGGCGGGTGCAGAAGGGGGTCAGGTCGCCGTCGGTGAGGACGAGGGACCGGCGCAGGTTCTTGTCCAGGATGTCGCCGAGGATGATGCCGAGCACCAGCGGCGCCATCGGGTACTTCATCTCGCGCAGGACGAAGCCGAGCACGCCGAAGAACAGCATGACGTAGACGTCGAACAGGCGCTGGGTGATGGCGTAGGGGCCGATCACGCAGAGCACGAACACGATCGGCATCAGCTTCTCGCGGGGCACCCGCAGGACGATCAGAAGCGGCCGCGTCAGGAGGAGGCCGATCACGGTCATGGCGACCGTGGCGAGGACCACCATCCAGACGACCTGGAACACGAAGTCCGGCGCTTCGATCATGATCATCGGCCCCGGCCGGATGCCGTGCAGGAGCATCGCGGCGAGCAGCACGGCGGCGGGCGCGGAGCCCGGGATCGCGAGCGTCATGGCCGGGATCAACGCGCCCGGGATGGCCGCGTTGTTGCCGGTCTCGGCGGCGACGAGCCCCTCGATCGAGCCCTTGCCGAATTGGTCCTTCTCCTTGCTGGCGCGGCGCGCGCCCGCATAGGAGACCCAGGCGCCGATGTCCTCGCCGACGCCGGGGATGATGCCGACGATGGTGCCGATCAGCCCCGAGCGGGCGATGGTGCGCTTGTAGCGCCACAGATATGCGGTCTTGGGGAAGACCCGGTCGACCTTGGTGGTGGCGATCTCCGCCGCCCGGTTCTTCATCACCGTCAGCACCTCGGCGAAGCCGAAGGCGCCGACGAGGGCCGGGATGAGGCCGATGCCGCCGGCGAGATCGGCGTTGCCGAAGGAGAAGCGCGGCTCGGCGTGGATGCCCTCCTGGCCGATCATGGCGACGAGCAGGCCGAGGAAGCCGGCGATCCAGCCCTTCAGGGCGTCCTCGAACGAGGTCATCTGGCCGGCGATGACGATGCCGAAGATGGCGAGCCAGAAATACTCGAACGAGCCGAAGCTCAACGCGAACTCGGCGAGCAGCGGCGCGATCGCGGCGAGGAAGAGCACGCCGATGAGGGTGCCGAGGGCCGAGGAGGTGGTGGCGACTCCCATCGCCTCGCCGGCCCGCCCGGAGCGGGCGAGGGGGAAACCGTCGAGGGTGGTGGCGGCGTTCGCAGGCGTCCCCGGGATGTTGAGCAGGATCGCCGAGCGCGAGCCGCCGTAGATCGCGCCCACATAGACCGAGATGAGGATCAGCAGCGCCTGGCTCGCCGGCAGCTTGTAGGTCAGCGTCGTCAGCAGCGCGACGCCCATGGTGGCGGTGAGGCCGGGCAGCGACCCGATCAGGATGCCGACGAGGGTCGCCCACGCGACGTTGAACGCGGTCGAGACATTCGCGAACTCGCGGAAGGCGGCGAACAGGTGGAGGAGGCCGTCGAGCATGGCTCAGGGCAGGCGGACGAGGAACAGGCGCTCGAACAGGAGCGAGATGCCGGCGGCCGCGGCGACCGCGATCGCCGCCGCGACGGCGAGCTTGAGGCCGCGCCGGCCCGGCGCGTCGCCCCGGTTCCATTCGAAGAACGCGACGAAGGCGAACACGAACAGGCCGGTGGCGATCTCGAACGAGATCCGCCCGATCAGCACCGTCGCGTAGACGAGGCAGAGGGCGGCGCAGGCGAGGAGGCGGGCCATGCCCGCCCGCTCCTCCGCCGGCTCCGCCGCGTCGGCCTCGCCGGCGAGGTCGGCGGCCGCGACGGATCGCAGCGCCAGCGCCGCGCCGAGGAGGCCGATGACGATGCCGAGGAGGCCCGGCACGAGGCCCGGCACCGTCCAGATCGCCACGTTTCGCTCTTCGAGCCGCGGCATGTTCCAGGACAGGACCACGACCGCGACGCCGAGCGCCACGAGGACAGCCCCCGTGACGAGGTCGGCGCGGACGAGCGAGCGCGGCTCCATCGGTTCTGTCTCGGGGGCGGCCTCGGGGGAGGGGCGCCGGCCGGGAGCCCGGCCGGCGGGTCGGGTCAGCGCGGCGGGATGCCGACGTCGGCCGGGTTGACCTTGGCTTCCTTGCGGTCCCACAGGCCCCAGGCCATGTCCTTGACCGCCGGCATGACCGCCTCCTTGGCGGCCTCGCCCGACACCACGGCGACGATGGCGCCGCGCTTGATGGCGTATTCCTGCAAGGCCTTGGAATTGGCGATCACGTCCTTCCAGATCATCTCCATGGTCTGGACGACCTCGTTCGGCACGCCCTTCGGGATGAAGATGCCGAAATAGTTGTCCTGGGCCGGGAAGCCCGGGATCTTGGTGGTGATCGCCGGGATTTCCGGCACGCCCTCGAGGTTGAGCGGCTTCGTGCCCACGACCGCGAGGGGCCGGATGCGGCCGGCCCGGATGAGCTCCGCCTGCTCGACGGCGAGCTGAGTCGTCACCTGGGTCTCGCCGCTCGCGGTGGCGATCACCGCCGGGTTGCCGCCGTCGTAGGTGACGTGGCGGGCCTCGACGCCGGCCCCGGTCGAGAAGGCGCCGAGGGCGGCGCCGCCCGAGGAGTTCACGCCGGCGGTCGCGACGGTGACCTGGCCCGGCTTCTCCTTCATGGCCTTCACGAGGTCCTCGAGGGTCTTATACGGCGTATTGGCGTTGACCCCGATCACCGACGAGTTGATGACCCCGAGGAAGAGGTGCCAGTCGTCGAGCTTGGTGTCGAGGAGCCCCGTCACCGCGTAGGTGCCGGCGTCCTTGGCGGCGCCCGACGCCCAGGTGTAGCCGTCCTTCGGCGCCTCGAGCACGGTCTTGGTGCCGATCGAGCCCGACGCGCCCGGCTGGTTGACGATGACCAGCGTCTGCTTCAGCGCGCCTTCGATCTCCTTGGCGAGCAGGCGCACGACCTGGTCGGTCGAGCCGCCCGCGCCCCAGGGCACGATCACCCGGATCGGCCTCTCGGGCTTCCAGGGGTAATTCTGGGCCGAGGCGGAGAACGGCAGGGCCGCGAGGGCCGCCGCCACGATCAACTTGCGGAGCATACGTTTCCTCCCGTTTCGGGTCTTTTCCCGGTGGGCCGGGCTTCGCGGGACGACGGCGTCCCGGTCGGGCTGCGATCTGCCGTCACGGGCGCGCCGGTGTCAACAGCGCAACCCCGCCGCGCGAGCGGAGCGCTGGCCCGGGCGGTCGCCGGTCTGGTAGAGGAGAGCCGCACCCGACGGACGAGCCGATGAGCGACCACTTTCCTGCCGAGCCCACCTTCGCCAAGTTCGCCGTGGGCCAGCCGGTCCCGCGCAAGGAGGACCCGGTCCTGGTCCGCGGCGAGGGGCGCTACACCGACGACGTCAGCGTTCCCGGCCAGCTCTACGCGGCGTTCCTGCGCAGCCCCTATCCCCACGCCCGCATCGTCGCCCTCGACGTGGCGCCGGCGCTCGCGATGCCGGGAGTCGTCGGCGCCTATACGGGTGCGGACCTCGCCGGGCTCGGCACCATGCAGGCGGTGTTCGAGTTCAAGAACCGGGACGGCTCGCCCATGCAGAAGCCGGCCCATCCCGCCCTGCCGACCGACCGGGTGCGGTATCTCGGCCAGCCCGTCGCCTTCGTGGTCGCCGAGACTGCCGCGCAGGCCCGCGACGCCGTCGAGGCGATCGGCTTCGAGGTCGAGGAGCTGCCGGCGGTGACCGACCCGGTCGAGGCCGCCGGGGCGGACGCCCCGCGCCTGCACGACGAGCTGCCGTCGAACGTGGTGCTCGACTATTATTTCGGGGACGGCAAGGCGGTCGAGGCGGCCTTCGCGCAGGCGGCCCACGTCACCCGGCTCGACCTCGCGAGCAACCGGATCGTCGTCAACCCGCTCGAGCCGCGGGCGGCGGTGGCGGAATTCGAGCCCGGGTCGGAGCGCTACACGCTCCACGTGGGCTCGCAGGGGGTGTTCGGCCTGCGCGGGGCGCTGGCGAAGCACATCCTGAACGTGCCGAACGACAAGGTGCGGGTGCTGACGCCCAACGTCGGCGGCTCCTTCGGGATGAAGGCGCCGGTCTATCCGGAATATGTCGGCCTGCTCCACGCCGCCCGCGCTCTGGGCCGCCCGGTGAAGTGGACCGACCAGCGCTCGGAGAGCTTCGTCTCGGACCATCACGGCCGCGGCCTCGCCGTCACGGCGGAACTCGCCCTCGACCGGGAGGGCCGCTTCCTCGCCGTGCGGGTGGCGGGCCATGCCGACATCGGCGCCTACCTGAACCAGGTCTCGCCGCTGTTCGCCTCGGTGAACGTCGCCAAGAACCTGCCGGGGGTCTACCGCACGCCGGCGATCGAGGTCGCGATCCGGTGCGCGTTCACCAACACCACCCCGGTCGGCGCCTATCGCGGCGCCGGGAGGCCCGAGGGCAACTACATCATGGAGCGGCTGATCGAGCAGGCCGCCGCCGAGACCGGCATCGACCGGGTCGAGCTGCGCCGGCGCAACCACATCCGCGCCGATGAGATGCCGTACCGGGCCGCTTCCGAGATGTCCTACGACAGCGGCGATTTCGGTCCCCTCCTCGACAAGGCTCTCGCCGCCGCCGACTGGACGGGCTTTTCCGCCAGAAAGGCGGAGAGCCGGGCCCGCGGGCTTCTCCGCGGCATCGGCATCGGCCAGTATCTCGAGGTGACCGCGCCGCCGACCAACGAGATGGGCGGCATCCGCTTCGAGCCGGACGGCACCGTCACCATCATCACCGGCACCCTCGATTACGGGCAGGGCCACGCCACCCCGTTCGCGCAGGTGCTGAGCGACCGCCTCGGCGTGCCCTTCGAGCGCATCCGCCTGCTGCAGGGAGATTCGGACGAGCTGATCGCCGGCGGCGGCACCGGCGGGTCGAAGTCGATCATGGCGAGCGGCGCCGCGATCGTGGAGGCGAGCGCCAAGGTGGTCGAGAAGGGCCGGGCCGCCGCCGCCCACCTGCTCGAGGCCGGCGAGCCGGACGTGGAGTTCGCCCGCGGCCGCTTCGTCATCGCCGGCACCGACCGGGGCATCGGCATCATGGAGCTCGCGCAGCGCCTGCGCGCCGGGCCGACCCCGCCCGGCGTGCCGGACAGCCTGGACGTTCGCCACGTGCACGAGAGCTCGCCCTCCGCCTTCCCGAACGGCTGCCACGTGGCGGAGGTCGAGGTCGATCCGGAGACCGGGATCGTCGAGGTCGTGCGCTACACGATGGTCAACGACTTCGGCACGGTCATCAACCCGCTCCTGGTCGAGGGCCAGCTGCACGGGGGCGTCATGCAGGGCGTCGGCCAGGCCCTGATGGAGCGCACGGTGTACCAGGACGGCCAGCTCGTGACCGGCTCGTTCATGGACTACCAGCTGCCGCGGGCCGCCGACGCGCCGCCCTTCCGCTACGACAGCCACCCGGTGCCTGCGACCACCAATCCGCTCGGCGCCAAGGGCTGCGGCGAGGCCGGCTGCGCGGGCTCGCTGCCCTCGGTCATGAACGCGCTCGCCGACGCCCTGCGCGAGATCGGCGTCCCCCACATCGACATGCCGGCGACGCCGCAGCGGGTGTGGCAGGCGATCGAGGCGGCGCGGGCGGGGCTGGCGGGAGCGCCGAGCGGCCGCTAGTCTCCCGCCCGTCCATCATTGCAGGGGTCTGGAATGTCGCGCGCCAACGAGCGGGTCGCCTGGTTCAACGGCGAGTTCATGCCGGAGCGGGAGGTGCGGATCCCGTTTCGCGACCTCAGCTGGGTCTACGGGGACGGCTGCTTCGACATGACCCGCAGCTTCGGCCACCGGCTGTTCAAGGTGAAGGAGCACGTCGACCGGCTCTACCGGTCGCTGAAGTACCTGCGCATCGATCCGGGCTTCGGCCCGAAGCGGATGTGCGACCTCACCGAGGAGCTGTTCGAGCGCAACCGCCACCTGCTCGGGCCGGACGACGACTTTTGGGTCGGCCAGCGCATCAGCCGCGGCGTCAAGGACGTGCCGGGCGACAACCTCGACCGCCACGGGCCGAACGTGGTGCTCGAATGCATGCCCCTGCCGCTCGTGCAGCGGGCGAAGCTGTTCAAGGAGGGCATCAAGGTCGTGGTGCCCTCGCACCGGCGCGTGCCGCCGGATTCGCTCACGCCCCGGGCCAAGACCCACAACTACCTGAACCTCGTCGTCGCCAACCAGGAGGTCCAGTCGATCGACCCGGAGGCCTGGGCGGTGCTGCTCGACGTCAACGGCAACCTCTGCGAAGGCATGGGCTCGAACATCTTCGTCGTGCGCGACGGGGAGATCCTCACGCCGCACGAGAAGTTCGTGCTGCCGGGCGTGAGCCGGCAGACGGTGATCGATCTCGCGCGGGACGAGGGCTTTTCCCTGCGCGAGGCGGACATCGACCTCTACGACGCCTACAACGCGGACGAGGCCTTCCTCAC